>NZ_JBIQFG010000020.1:0-55189 GCF_045369345.1 Ureibacillus sp. 179-F W5.1 NHS
AGTCTAACAAAATTAGGAGATTGCGTGTTTATTTTTTCTGAATTTTATCTGTACCCCAACAAATATTTTAGAGCCTTTCTTTTCGGTCGATACTTCAAATTTTTGGTCTTTTTCAGTTCTGTGTTATTCTAATGAAGGATAAATGAAGAATGAATCGTAAACTTCTACATCATTTACAAACATATCGTTAATAATATTTTGGAGAGTAGATTATGAAGAAAATAATTGGTCTAATCATCATTATGACACTCGTTGTTATCATGCTTAGTACGTATATAAAAAATCAAGTTGATAAAAGTAAAGCAATTGATGAAAATGCCATCGGTTATGAAATAGACTTAGAAGAAGAAGGGTTAGAAAAGGGACAATTGGCACCTGATTTCACATTAAAGACTTTATCTGGTGATACGTTTAAATTGTCTGATTTAAAAGGGAAAAAGGTTGTCTTAAATTTTTGGGCGACATGGTGTCCACCTTGTAAAATTGAAATGCCCCATTTACAAGAGTATTATGACCAATATGCAAAACAAGAAAACGTTGAAATCGTCGGCATCAATATAACGTATAATAAGGATTCTGTAAAAAGAGTCCAACAATTCGTTAACAGTTATGAACTAACATTTCCCATTCTATTAATGGAAGAGAAGGGGGTAGATGACCTATATCAAATTTTAACAATCCCTTCCACCTTTATGATTGATACAGAAGGGCGAATTCAGCACCATATTGTTGGTCCCCTTGATCAAAAAAAATTAGAGGAATATGTCACAAATTTAAATTAAAACGATGTTGGAACAACGATATAAATATTAAAATAGAAAATTCGGCTTTTCCGATGTGTTATCTCCTTTTGTTTTTTCATAGATTGAACGAGAGGAGGTAAATAATGCGGAAAAGTCGAATTTTTTTAATACTTGCTTTACTTTGTATCATTGTCACTGGGGGTGTAACTTGGAACAATTTAAATAGTGGGAATGATAAATCGAAGGTCAGCGATGTATCTGTTATTGACCAAGCCTACTCCCTTATTACTCAAAAATCTGTATACGGTACAAAGGAAGAAGAGCTGATAGAAGGAGCAATAAGGGGGATGGCAAATGCCATACAAGACCCTTATAGTACGTACTATACAGAAAAGGAGGCTGCTTTACA
The DNA here is from genome assembly GCF_045369345.1 of Ureibacillus sp. 179-F W5.1 NHS. Taxonomy (NCBI): domain Bacteria; kingdom Bacillati; phylum Bacillota; class Bacilli; order Caryophanales; family Caryophanaceae; genus Ureibacillus; species Ureibacillus sp. 179-F W5.1 NHS. The sequence goes on from NZ_JBIQFG010000020.1 coordinate 1,153, forward strand.
CAAACAATCATTGGCTGGACAAAGGGTAGGAATTGGAATTGAAATAACAGAAAAAAATGGGAAATTTATTGTTGTAGCACCTGTAAAATCTTCTCCTGCTGAAAAAGCCGGTATCCGACCATTCGATGAAATCGTCCAAGTGGATGATCAACGTTTGGAAGGGAAAACAATTGGCGAACTCATGCAAATGATACAAGGAAAAGCTGGGGAAAAAGTTACTCTCGTTTTATATCGTCCTAGTACGGAACGTCATATTAAAGTGAGCGTCGAAAGGGCAGAGATGAATAATGAAACCGTCACATCAAAAGTACTAGAATTAGATGAAGCGAATATTGGATACATCTCGATTTCAATGTTTGGTGAACGAACAGCCGAAGAGTGGGTGAATGCGACTCAAAAACTAGTGAGTGAAGATGTGGAAGGATTGATAGTTGATTTACGTGATAATCCAGGTGGATATTTACATAGCGTAGCTGCTGTCGTAAGTAGTATTGAAAAGGCAAATACAACATTTGCCTACATGCAAAACGGTGCCGGTGAGATGGAACCATTAAAAACATCAAACATTGAAGCGGAAGAATTTTATTTGAATACAATGAAAAAACTCCCAATTGTCGTTCTTCAAAATGAAGGAAGTGCTTCTGCAAGTGAAGTAATGGCAGGAGCCGTTCAAAGTTGGGAACGGGCAATTATTGTAGGATCAAAAAGTTTCGGTAAAGGAACCGTGCAAGAAACTTGGGGACTCGAAAATGGTGGCGAATTGAAACTTTCCACGAATAAATGGCTAACACCAGAAAGAGAGTGGATTCATGGGAAAGGTATTCAGGCCGATGTAGAAGTAGAGCAGCATCCACTATTTTTATTAGAACTAATTCCTTTAAGTGGAGAGTTTGGTGAAGGTGACTTTAGTGAAGAAATTGCCTACACTCAAAAAGTATTAAGTGGTCTTGGTTATAGTATTACTAGGACGGATGGTTTCTTCGATGAAGATACAGCAGAGTCAGTCGTACAATATCGAAAGAAAAATAAATTAAAAAACGGTCGTCAAATGGATGATGAATTTTTTGCTAGTATTAGAGAGCAAGTTACATCATATAAACAAAATATGGAAAATGATGTACAGTTAAATATGGGGATTAGTGTTATGATGAATCGATTAAAAGGAGATATTTAATCAAAAAAAAGAAGTTAAATCTTATATAATAGACTTCATACACGATTTTTTCACCGCGAAATAGTTAGTTTATATCTACGCATTTGGTAATTCCTTTGATACAATGACAATAGTTAGTAATTAGGCGGTGGAAAAATGGTTACAGAAATATTATTAGAAATTGCTATAGCAATTGGACGTATGTTTATCAACCCACTATTTTATTTAGCAATTTTAATGGCAGTTTATTTAGGCTATCGTCGTGTAAAAAGGGAAAGGAAGTTTTTCCATACCCGTATTTTATGGGGATGGTCTGAAACAAAAGGCTTGTTAAGTGAAGGTCTACTAGTTTCATTATGCATCTCCATACTTTCAATCGCTTTTGGGTTAACTGTATCAGCTGAGCTTTTATATTTTGTGACAATTGCTAGTATGATAGCACTTATCCTTTATGTTTTCCATTTCCTTTCTCCTATCTTAATCTTTACTTTAAGTTTAGTAGCATTAATGGTCATGGATTATTTCGACTGGACCTTCTCATTATTAGGATTTAAGTTTAATAGTGTGAACTTAACAGAAGGTACAGCCGTTACGACAACATTACTTGTCGGATTGTTACTTGTTGCAGAAGGGCTGTTAATACGAAAAAATGGTGCATCTTATGCATCGCCCATTGTTGAAAATACAAAACGGGGATTGAAATCAGTAGCCTTTTTAAGTAAAAAAATTTGGATACTACCAATATTTTTTGTTATTCCTGGCAATGCAATTGATGCCTATATGCCTTGGTGGCCACAATTCTCGTTAGGTGCGACCCAATTTTCATTAGTCTTATTTCCAATTGTTTTAGGATTTCAGCAAATGGCCCGCCGTTCCTTACCGGTACAGTTGTATCCTAAAATGGGACGTAAAATTGTTTTACTAGGAGTGCTAGTTGTAATGGGAGGGCTTGTTGCTTACTTTGAGCCAATCGTTGGAATCATTTGTTTAATAGCAGGTACAGTCGCTCGAATCGTCCTCTCAATTATTCACACAATCAGCGAAAAAAGGGATATTTACGCGGTATCTCCACAATCAACGGGTGTAATGATTGCGGGAGTATTACCCAATTCACCGGCCGACAAAATGGGGTTAGATGTAGGTGAAGTGATTCGAAAGGTAAATGGGGTTGAAGTTCATACAGAGCGTCAATTATATGAAGCGTTACAAATTAATGCTGCCCATTGCCGCTTAGAAGTGTTGAATCATCAAAAGGAAGTGCGCTTAACGCAACACGTTGTATATAGTGATGATCACCATCGTATTGGACTTTTAATTGCCGAATAATCAATATAACGATTCGGTAAAATAATATTTTATAAAGTATGAATTGAAAAAAGTGCGAGAGTCTCAAAAAGACTTTCGCACTTTTTTATAGGAAAAATTTTAAAATAGCCATCGTTAAAACTCCTACAATTACCGTTTTAAATAGACTTTTTGTAAAAATAGCAACAATTAATGTAGGTATAAATGCTATAACATTTAACCAATTTAAAGTAACAATAGTTCCTTCGGAGTTAAATAATGACTCTAACACTAGGGCACTTAAAATACAAATAGGGATATAGGATAACCATCTAAGAATAATATCTGGTAATTTTACATTACGTACTAACATAAAGGGGATTACCCTTGGGAGCCAAGTGACAATGGCACAACCAATCATTAATAATATCATGGATAAGGAAGTCGTCATTTTTCCGTCACCACCCCAATTGTAGCAACGATAATTGTCGTAATCAGCACCGCAATATGTCCAGGAAGAAAATATAAAAGAACATACATAATAAGGGCCATTAGGGCAATTAATTTTAAGTAATGCATTAACTTCGTTTTTCCTACATCGACTAAGTTGATAATAAGCAAAGCAGCAAACATTGCTACTAAGGCAAAATCTAATCCCCAACTTTCAGCATTAGGAAGCCATTTGCCTACTACACCACCAAGGGTACAGGAGGCAATCCATGTGAAATAAGCAGTTAGATTTAGCCCGTCCATCCAATTACCACCAATGGTTTTCTCCTTCGCAAGTTTTGTAACAGCTACTCCAAAGGTTTCATCTGTTAATAATGTCCCAAACCCTATATTTCGCAATGCAGAGTATTGGGTTAGATGGGGGGCAACGGTTAAAGACATTAAAAAATGTCGGAGGTTTACAATAAATGTAGTAATAATTATGACTGAAAAGGGAGCACCAGCTAAATACAATCCACAGAAAATAAACTGGGCAGACCCGGCGTATACAAGCACCGATAATAGAAATATTTCTAGAACTGATAAATTGGATGTAATCCCAATAACACCAAATGCTATTCCAATACTAATATACCCGAGTAGAGTCGGGATACAGTCTTTAACACCTTGTGAAAATGTATCAAGGGGAAGTGCTTCATTTACATTCATTTTTGTATTCAATTTTTTACAATCCTTTCGTTTCATCAAAAAGTATTGATTGCTATAATTCTAGTAATATATAACTTTAATGGATAGATTCTAGTAAAGCAATGTTCAATTATAAAAATAATATGAAACAAAATAACCTTATTTTTCGTTAATTACTAAAAGGAAATTATGTATAAGGTCATAAAAAGTATGGATATCGGGCAATAGTATTTCATAGATTTGTCATACAAAAGATGTCTAATGAATAATAATTTCTACTATAATGATATCAAGAAAAAATTAGAAAATTCCTTAAAAAATTATTTTTATAAGTGGTTAAATATTGTCGATGTTGCAAATGCTATCATTATGAAAAATGCATACAATTAGGTGGCAGTAACAATTACATCTACATAGACAGCTTAGTTTCTAATTTAGACAAAGGTTAAATTTATTAAGGTTATTAGAAGGAGATCTTATCTCTATTTTATATTTGATTTATATTGGGGTGGAACATGTGAACGATTGGTTTACAGTAGAAAATATTGAAAATTTAGCAGGACATTATCGGACACTTGGACCGCTAATCGGAATTTTACTTCCGTTTATTGAAGCCTTTTTACCTTTCCTCCCACTAGTTGTAATCGTAGTTGCAAATGCAAGTTCTTATGGCTTATGGATTGGCTTCTTATTATCTTGGGTTGGAACGGTACTTGGATCGTATGTTGTATTTCTAATCGTTCGAAAGTTTGGAAAACATCCTCGATTACAAGTTTTTATAGGGAAAGAAAAGGTGCAAAAACTTATAAGATGGGTGGATATGAGGGGAATAAGTCCACTTTTAATTTTACTTTGTTTTCCGTTTACCCCATCTGTATTAGTTAATATTGTTGCCGGGCTTTCAAACATAAAGAAAAAATATTATTTATTTGTCATTATGGCGGGGAAATTTATTATGATTGCAAGTATGAGTGTTCTCGGCTATGACTTAAAAGCACTATTAACAGATCCGATAAAATTAATTATCGCAGGGGTTGCGATTTTCTTGCTTTGGTTCATTGGGAAAGCAATAGAAAAACATTTGAATAAAAAAGTTGATCGAGATTTAAGTGAACAATCCGATAAGAAAAAAAAAGTGAAAATGTCTGTAAAAAAAGAGCGATTGTTATAAACTGCTCTTTTTAATTCGATATTTTTTCTATCATGATAAAAAAATATTATAATAGAGAAATATCAATGAAAGTTATCTAGTTAATATGTATTAAAATATAAAAAATTTAAAGAATCGAACATATATTCTTATATAATAGAAGTTAGTAATCAAAGAGGGGGAGCATTATGTCGTTAAGAGTTATTAGTGGACGAGCCGGTACAGGGAAGACTACTTTCATTCATGAAGAAATCGTACAAGAATTGAAAGAAAAACCACTCGGTTCACCTATTTATTTAATTGTACCAGACCAAATGTCCTATCAAGCGGAGCATATGCTTACCAATTTATATGATATTAAAGGAATTATACGAGCTCAAGTTGTAACGTTTAAACGTTTAGCATGGTATATCTTACAAGAAACCGGTGGGATTGCAAAAGAACAAATCGATAAAATTGGTTATCGAATGTTAATCCGTCGATTGCTTACAGAAAACAAAGATCAATTTTCATTATTCCGCCAAGCTGCAGATAAACGTGGTTTTACCCAGGAAGTAGAAATGTTAATTAAGGAGTTTAACCAATATAATATCGACAGTTTGGCTTTAAAAGGGGTCATTGAAAAATTAGAGGATACAGGTGCTCCTAATACATTAATAGCAAAATCAAAGGATTTACAGTTAATTTTAACGAAATTGGAAGAAGTATTAGGGGATAGTTATGTAGACGGTGACAGTTATTATCCCGTTTTATTAGAACAACTGCAAAACTCTGAAAAAATAAAAGACGCCCATATATACATTGATGGTTTTACAGCCTTTACTGTTCGTGAGTTTGAAATTGTAAAACAATTGCTCACATTAGCTAAAAGAGTCACGATCGTATTACCTTTTGAAGATGAAAAGGATAAATATAATGACCAAGCTGTTTTTTATCGACCAGCAGTGATGTACGATAAATTACTTCAAGAAGCTTATAAAATTCAATTGGAAATTGAACCAAGAATTCATTTGGATAATTGCTATCGTTTCCATAATCATGATTTACAACACGTAGAAGAACAATTTCACGAACCAGTAGTGGAACCAATCCAATCCGACGGTTATGTTCAAATTTTAGAAGGGGCAAATCGCAGAGCGGAAGTTCACGGAATTGCCCGGGAAATATGTCGAATTGTCCAAGAAGAAGGCATGCGTTATAAAGATATTGGGATTATGTATCGGCAAGCAGATATATATGATCCATTAATTGAAACGATATTTGCCCAATATGATATACCTGTTTTTACAAATGAAAAGAAATCAATGCTTCACCATCCTTTAATTGAATTTAGTCGTTCTATTCTTGAAGTCATCGTATCCAACTGGCAATATGAACCGATATTTAGAAGTGTGAAAACGGATTTGTTTTTCCCGTTGAAAAGCAATTTAAAAGAAATGAGGGAAAAAGGAGATCTATTTGAAAACTTTATTATTGCACAAGGGATTTACGGTCACCGTTGGTTTGAAGATTCCCGCTGGTTTTATAAAAAGTACCGTGGACTAGAATTTTACTCGAAAAGACAAACGGATGAAGAGTTGGAAATGCAATCCTTGATTGATGAAATGAAGGAAATCATTCGGACGCCCCTAAAAAAATTACAAGATGACTTGAAAACGGCAAGGACGGGGCGAGAAATTGCAATGGCCCTTTATCGTTGCATTGATGAACTGCAAATATACGATAAACTTCAAGCGTTAAAAGATGCTGAATTAGAGGAACATCAACTTGATGGAGCAAGTGAACATGACCAAGCATGGAATAGATGGATTAATGTATTAGACCAATTTGTGAATATGTTCGGCGATCAACCACTATCTATTGAAGAAGCAGCACAAATTTTGGATGAAGGGTACGATACTCTCCAATTTTCTAAAATTCCTCCTTCCGTTGATGAGGTAACGGTTGCGACCGTTGAATTCTCCCGTTTTGACAATAAAAAAGTTGTATTTGTTATTGGGGTTAATGATGGTGTATATCCGATGCGGATGGATTACGAAGGACTAATAACGGATGTGGAACGTGGATGGTTTGCTGAAATAGATACGGAACTTTCACCTACATCAAAACACAGATTACTACAAGAAGCGTTTTTAATATATCGTGCTTTTTCTTCACCTACTGATCGACTTTATGTAACGTTCGCAAGTAGCGATGAAGAAAGCAAAGCATTACTCCCATCCCTTTATGTGAATCGTTTACATAAATTGTTTGAAGTAAATGGTGTAAAAACTTTACCCCATCATCGCGTATTCATTGATCCAAGCGAAGAATTGGAAAACAGTAATGTTCTTCGATATTTACGTCATCCTAGAACGTCTCTTGCCTTTTTAATGATGCAATTACGCCAAGTAGAACATACTGCACAACTTGCAACTGAATGGCAAGCATTAAAAACGTTTTATGAACAAGACCCATATTGGAAAGGTGTATTACATGGAGTAATGCGTCCTATTGAAAAGAAAAATGTAGCGGAAAGATTAACACCTGAAATAACGGAAGCTCTATACGGAACAGAATTAACATCAAGTGTTTCCCGTATTGAAAAATATTACCGCTGTCCATTTTCCCACTTTACAACTTATGGATTGCGTTTAGAAGAGCGAGCCGTTTATCGATTGGAAAATTTTGCAATGGGTGACCTGTTCCATGAAGCATTAAAATGGATTACATTAGAAACAGAGCGTCAAAACCTGCAGTGGAATCGATTAACACGGGCTCAATGTAGTCAATTAGCGCGACAAGCTGTGGAGCAAATCGTTCCTGTGTTTTCTCATCAAATATTATTGAGTAGTGCCCGATATCGATATATACAACGTAAATTAATACGAATTGTAGAAAGAACGATGATGGCCCTTTCCCAACATGCGAAGGTATCTTTCTTTAAACCCGTTGCGATAGAAGCAGCCTTTGGACCAAATGAACAACTTCCACCTTTAGAAATTGATTTAAAGGGTGGACGCAAAATGCATATTCGCGGTCGAATCGATCGTATTGACAGTGCTAAAGTTGGAGGCAAATCTTATTTACGAGTAATCGACTATAAATCTTCAAGTCGCGACTTAGATTTGAATGAAGTGTATCATGGAATTTCTTTACAGTTATTAACGTATTTAGACGTTGCAGTTGAAAATGCGAATATTTGGTTAGATGATGATGTAGAGGCAGCTGGAGTTTTATATGTTCACGTTCATAATCCAATTTTAAAAGTAGAAGAAGAGCTAGATGACTCTACATTAGAAATGGAAAGAATGAAGAAATACAAAATGAAAGGCCTTCTTACTGAAAATGCGGAATCATTAATTGCGATGGATGAAGATTTGGAACTTGGTGGTAGTTCGAAAATTGTACCAGTTTATTTAAAGAAGGATGGAACAGCGTCCCCATCATTATCACGGGTCGTACATCCTGCTGATATGAATCAAATTAAACAATATGTTAGAAAAAAACATAAAGCTGCTGGTGATGGAATATTGAGCGGTGAAACAGGCATTTATCCATACCGATTAAAGGGAAAAACAGCCTGTGATTTTTGTAGTTTTAAATCGGTCTGTCAATTTGATCCAACTGATCATGAGCAATTATATCATTCCCTTCAAGCAGATAAACCGAACAATGTTGTCAATAAAATACGGGAGGAGTTGAACAATAATGGGTCTATCGATTCCTGAAAAACAACCAGATGTAACTTGGACAGATGAACAATGGAAGGCAATTTGGGCCACAGGTCAAGATACATTAGTTTCAGCAGCTGCCGGTTCAGGTAAAACAGCTGTACTAATTAATCGAATGATAGAAAAAGTAATTTCGAAAGAAAATCCAATTGATGTGGATGAACTATTAGTCGTTACTTTTACTAATGCCTCCGCTGCTGAAATGCGCCACCGAATGGCAGAAGCCCTTGAAAAGGAAATTGCGAAAGATCCTCGTAATCAGCATTTACGACGTCAATTAAGCTTAGTGAATAAAGCACAAATTTCTACGCTTCACTCCTTTTGTTTAGCGATTGTACGCCAATATGCGTACTTAATAGACATTGACCCTGGTTTTCGTATAGCAAATGAAGGGGAGTCAGCCTTACTTCGTGATGATGTTTTAGCGGAAGTGTTGGAAGAGGCTTACGATAGTGAAGACGAAGAAAAAGTAAATGCAGTCTATCGATTAGTTGATAGTTTTACATCGGACCGTGATGATCAAGCAATCGAAACGTTAATCGATAAATTATATGAAACATCCCGTGTACATCCTGAACCGACAAAATGGTTACGCTCTTTACCGAAACAATATGATTTACCTGAGCATGTAACAATCGATGAACTTGATTTTATAGAGCCATTAAAAAAATCGATTAAATTTAGTTTAGAAGAAGCGCGGGAGCATATTGAAGAAGTTCGACAACTTGCCTTAAAGCCAGATGGACCTTATGCCTATGGAGAAACGGCAGAACTAGATTTTGCTTTAATAGAAGAAGCTATTCGTATTATGGAACACAGTACTTGGCAAGTAGCCTATGAATTTTTCAATCGTTTAAAATGGTCGACATTAGCAAGAATGAAAAAGGATAGTTGTGATCCAGTTCTTCAGGAAAGGGCAAAGAAAAAGCGGGATCAAGCAAAAAAAATCCTATCTCAAATAAAGGAATCTTTCTTTCTACGAAAGCCGGAACGCCTTTTACAAGAAATTCGTTTAATGGCACCAATCATTAAAACATTGGTGGAATTAACAGAAGCTTATAGTTATAAGTTCAAAGAAGCTAAACTACAACGAGGATTAGTCGATTTTTCCGATTTAGAGCATTACGCTCTAGATATTTTAACGGTAAAGGAAGATGGTAAACTGCAACCATCACCTGTTGCATTAGATTTTAAACAAAAATTTAAAGAAGTATTAGTAGATGAATATCAAGATACGAATATGTTACAGGAAACGATTTTGCAGCTCGTTAAAAGTGGTAGTGAAATGGACGGGAATTTATTTATGGTAGGAGACGTTAAACAATCCATTTACCGTTTCCGTTTAGCAGAACCAATGCTCTTTTTAAATAAATATTTACACTTTGAAGAAGAACCTGTTTCCAATGGATTAAAAATCGACTTAAATGCGAACTTCCGAAGCAGGCAAGAAGTATTACATGGAACGAATTTTGTCTTTGAACAAATTATGGGAGAGACGGTCGGTGAAATCATATATGATGAAAAGGCTGGCCTAAAGCCTGGAGCCCCTTATGATTCTGTTGAAATGCCAATTGAACTTGCCATCATATATGAAGAGCAGGAAGATGATGGAGAAGAAATCGATGAAGACGCTGAAATGGATTTCATCATCGAAGAAGAGATAAAAAAATCTCAACAAGAGGCCCGTTTTATTATTAAACGAATTCGTGAATTAATGGACGGTGGGACAACGGTCTATGATACGAAGCAGAAAGATCCTGCTAAACGTATTCGACCAATGAAATATAGCGATATCGTGATTTTAATGCGTTCCATGACTTGGTCGAATGATTTAGTTGAAGAATTTAAAGCAGCTGGTATTCCGTTATTTGCGGAATCTTCAAAAGGGTATTTTGAAGCACTGGAAGTGATGGTGATGTTGAACGTATTGAAAGTCGTTGATAATCCATATCAAGATATCCCGTTAGCTTCCGTCCTAAGAGCTCCATTTATTGGCTGTACAGAAAATGAATTAGCTAAAATTCGTCTTGCTAATCGAAAAGCACCTTTCTATGAAGCAGTAAAACAATTTGTAGAAGAAGAACAATCTGGTATTCATTCTGAGACTAGCGAAAAGCTTCAAAGGTTTTTACAACAGCTTGACACATGGAGAAATTTAGCTCGCCGTGGTTCCCTATCCGATTTAATTTGGCGCATTTATTTAGATACAAATTATTATGAAATGGTCGGTGCTATGGCGAATGGCAAACAACGTCAAGCGAATTTAAGAACTCTCCATGATCGGGCATTGATGTATGAAAAGACATCCTTTAGAGGACTGTTCCGATTTTTACGATTTATTGATCGAATGCGTTCAAGGGGCGATGATTTAGGTGTCGCCAAATCAATCGGAGAAAAGGACGACGTTGTTAGACTTGTAACGATTCACTCTTCAAAGGGATTAGAATACCCAGTCGTATTTGTTGCAGGATTAGGTCGGAGTTTTAACCAAATGGATTTTAGTAATGCTTATTTATTTGACCAACAGTTTGGACTAGCGGTGAAAGCTATTGATCCAGATGACCGCATTATGTATACGTCACTGCCGTTTTTAGCCATGAAAGAGAAAAAAATTCTCGAAATGAAAGCGGAAGAGATGCGAATTTTATATGTAGCTATGACCCGCGCAAAGGAAAGATTGATTTTAGTTGGTTCAGTAAAGGATTGGGAAAAGGTTCGTTCAAAATGGTGTGAAGTACAACAACTACCTACCGATGTGATGTTACCTGAATATTTACGTGCTAGAGCAAAAAGCTATTTAGATTGGATTGGACCAGTTGTTGCTAGACATGCTTCCTTTGAGCCTTTTAGCGATGAAGAGTATCGTCCAATTGATCACCCATCAAAGTGGAGAATTACACCAATTTCCAACACCTTCTTTATGAATAGCATTACTTCAGAACAGCAAGAAGAAGCAGGAGAACAGGCAGATACCCATCTAGATGAGAAGGTTTATAACGAGTTAAGAAACCGTTTTACAACAGGTTATTCGTTTAAAAATGCCATTTTGAAAAAATCAAAGACGAGTGTTTCAGAGATTAAAAGGATTGAAAATTTACAACGGGAAGAAGAAGAGGAGACATACCCTATTCAATCGACATCCTCTTCTGCTATGAAAAGACCGATGTTTTTACAAGAAAAAGGATTATCTGCGACAGAGATAGGTACCGTTATTCATACGGTTATGCAACATATTCCACAAAGAGGTTTCGACCGTGTGGAAGAAGTGCAAGCTTACCTACAATCATTAGTAGATCGTAAGCTCTTAACTTCGGAAGAATTGGCAGTAGTTGAACTTGAAAAGGTTTTACAGTTTTTTGCTTCCGATATCGGCCAACGTTTTAGTCGAGCAGTACAATTGTATAGAGAAATTCCTTTTACTTTAAGCATTGAAGACGAGGAAGGGGATTCACAAATTGTACAAGGGATTTTAGACTGTTTATTTCAAGATGAACAAGGCCGTTGGGTGCTCCTTGATTATAAAACTGATAAAATATTGCCGTCTTTTAAAGAGGAACCTTTTTTAACAAATGAAATGAAAAAACGATATGAAGTACAGCTTCGAATTTATAGTGAAGCGATTGAATCGATTTTACAAGTAAAAGTGGATGAAAAAGTCTTATATTTATATAATGCTCAAAAGGAGATTCATTTCAATTAGCTTTAAAGATAACAGTCTATTAATTTGATTCAAATTAATAGGCTGTTTTTTCGAAGGTTTTTTCTTAATATAGTAAAATGAAAGATAAACTTTACGTTTTGACGTTACAAGAAAAGGAGAACCTATTGTGAATTTTCAACCGACTACTTTGAATGAAAGAGTTCATTCGATTGATATTTTACGCGGATTTAGTTTACTTGGTATTTTACTGGTAAATATGTTTGCCTTTTATTTACCTATGCCCCATATTGATTTAGGCAGTTGGTTTACAGAGGCGCCCGATATTATTTGGCATCAAACTTTGGATATTTATGTGCAAAGTAGTTTTTATCCCCTTTTCTCTATGCTTTTCGGATATGGGTTAGCGATGCAATTTATGAAAGCAGAAACCATTGGAAGTAACTTTTATCAATTTGGACCAAAGAGGCTAATTATATTACTTATTATTGGATTACTCCACGCCTTTTTCATTTGGTGGGGCGACATATTAACGATGTATGCCTTTTGCGGATTTTTCCTATTGCTATTTTTACGCTTTAGCGGTGGATGGTTATTAACGTTTGGGTTAATTATTAATGGGTTCATGCATTTATTTTTCATTGCTATTTTTGCGCTAACAGGAATGAGCAATATGGAAGTAGAAGCACCGGCAGTCGATATTGTAATGATTAACGATGCCATTACCGCTTATGGAGTGGGTAATTGGGTGGATGCCTTTTTCCAACGTTTAAAAGATTTATCCCTTCAGATGGGGGTGAGTATGTGGATATCAGCTTTAACGACTATCCTGCCATATATGCTTATAGGAGCTGCAGCTGCCAAATGGCGTTTAATTGAAAGGGCAAAAGAGCTAAAGGGTCTTTGGATTACTTTAGCCATCGTATTTCTCGTACTCGGTATATTGATAAAAAGTGCTCCATATACCTTTACTCGCACTTATTTACTTGATTATTTAAAAGTGTACGTAGGGGGACCTATCCTTTCCGTTGGTTATATTGGAATTATGATTTGTTTATGTATGATTCCGTTTATCGTTAAAATACTCGCACCATTAGCGAGGGCTGGGCGAATGTCCCTTTCTTTATATATTATGCAATCTATTATTTGCACATTATTGTTCTATCATTTTGGTTTTAGTTTGTATGGTGAAATTGATGTCCAGACGGGTACATTAATTGCGATTGGTATTTTTATTGTTCAAGTTATATTTGCTGAGCTTTGGTTTATTAAATTTAAACAAGGACCATTAGAATGGCTCGTAAAAAAATTAATTTATAAAACAACATTGTCGGAAAAATGAGCAATTTCGAAAAATTTGATGTATGATGGAATAAAATATACATTCAATTAATAGATTTTGAGAATTACTCAAGTTGAATGTATATCAACAAAGGATAAAAGAAGGAGCGCCTTTATTTATGAAGATTTTATCGTTTAATTTAAATGGAGAAGTAAAATTCGGTCCAAAAGTAAAAAAAGAGGAAGCGGTATGGGATGTACTAGCCATTCAAAAAGAGCTGAATATCCTCCCTTCTTTTCCAACAGAAATTATTGATGGGATTGCATTAGGTTTTGACTTTGTTGAACAAATTCGCAAATTAGTTGACGCTGCAAGTAAATCTGAACAAGTGGAACAATTTAAGCGTCCATTTACTGAAATAGAATGGCTTTCTCCAATACCTAGAACGCCAAAAAATATTATTTGTATTGGTAAAAACTATAATGATCATGCAAAGGAAATGGGCTTACAGCAAGCACCGGAAGATTTAGTCGTATTTACAAAATCACCAACTTCCATAGCAGCTGATGAACAAGTATTACCGATTCATGAAGGTAAAACGAATTCCTTAGATTACGAAGGTGAGTTAGCAGTAGTTATAGGCAAAAAAGGAAAGGATATTCCGAAAAATCTTGCCTTTGATTATATTTTTGGCTATACGATTGCAAATGATATAACAGCTCGTGATTTACAAGATAAACATAAACAATATTTTTTAGGGAAAAGTTTAGAGGCTTCTTGTCCACTAGGTCCTTATATTGTATCGAAGGATGAAATTGTAGATCCTCAAAAATTGACAATCGTAACAAAAGTAAATGGTGAAGTACGCCAAAATGGTTCAACAAAAGATATGATGTTTACAGTAGAGGAGTTAGTATCTATTTTATCTCAACATATTACATTGGAGCCTGGAGATATTATTTTAACAGGTACTCCTGCAGGTGTCGGCAAGGGAATGAACCCACCAACATTTTTAAAAGCAGGAGATGAAGTGAAAATTTCGATTGAAGGAATAGGCACTCTTTCCAATCGTTTTGCTTAACAAATGATGTAAACAATGACTTGTTTGAAAGTATTCTCTATGAAACCTAAACTATTTTTGTATTGTAAAGCTCTACAGAACTATTATATTTGAATCTCCAAACTTAACTATGGTAGGATAATGCTGACAATGAAAATTAAGGTGGGAATAAAATGGACTTTTTAACAAGCTCAACGCATTTACACATTGCAACTTGGGTAATAGCATTAGTATTATTTTTTGTAGCAGCTTTAGCATCTAAGTCTAAAGGAATTCACATGGCATTACGTCTATTCTATATTTTAGTCATTATTACAGGTGGAGCTTTATTTATCGAAGGAATGGATTACAATATGGGAATGCAATATGGCATTAAATTCCTTTTAGGTATTTTAGTCATTGGTATGATGGAAATGGTATTAGTACGTCAAGCTAAAAATAAACCAACTACTCTATTTTGGGTTTTATTCGCTATTTTCTTATTTGCAGTATTATTTATGGGCTTCAAATTACCAATGGGTGAAAATTTCTTAGCATAATAGAAAAATCGTAAAGTGCATGTGTGCTTTACGATTTTTTTATTTCATCCGCCAATTAAATCTGAATAATATAATAGAAAATAACAATAAAATCATTTCCTTCTGGACAGATTAAAAGAGAAATCTTTCAGAATTACAGTTGTTCACTGTTTTGTCTTATTTCATAGTAGGATTTGTTATTTTCCTTTTAAAAGATGGCAGTTCATCTTTTTTTTTTGGTAAAATGGCGTTGGTATGGTTTGAAGGAGAGGGATTATGTTGAAATTTAAAAAGTGGATTAGTGGCGTAGCGGCGTCACTTTTATTAATTGCTTCATTGACAACTTCTTCTGTAGCGAAAGCAGAAGAGACAAAATCAATAGAAGATGAAAGTATATATGATTTGTTAGTTGATCGAATATTAAATGGAACATTAGAGAACGATTACAATGCCAATGCGGAAGATCCGTCCCAATTTGCTGGTGGTGACTTTAAAGGTTTACTTGAAAAACGATCCTTGATCACCAAAATGGGTTTCACAATCGCTTCAATCGGTTCTGTGTTTACAACTGAAACGTATGACGGTTCAATGGTCACAAGCTATAGTCAAATTGAGCCGCAGTTTGGAACGCCAGAAGAACTGACAAACTTAATTGACACTTTTCATGATGATCATGTAAAAATCATGATTGATTTCCCTTTATCGAATGTTAGTGAAAATCATGAATGGGCACAAGATCCTGAAAAAGCAGATTGGATTGTCGATACTGCCAACGGGAAAGTTCGTTGGGATTTAAATAACGAAGAAGTTCAGCAAGCGCTTATTAATTCAGTAGTTGAATTTATTACTACATATAACGTAGATGGCGTACGATTAACGAATTTAGATACGGCTAGCACTCCATTTTTAAATGAAATGATTGAAGCCATTAAATCAGTAAATAACGATATTTATGTCATTTCAAATGAAGATAGCGACGCTAATTTTGATGCGAAATACTTTGAAGAAACAAACGACGCATTTCGCAATGCATACAAAAACGTGGATCAGAATTCAGCGGCATTGTTAACTAATGTAACTCCATTTGTTGAAGGAAAACAAGCTCCTGCCCAATTGATGATTGATTCCTTATTAACAGATCGTTTTACGTTATCTGCCGAAGCCTATCCTCCAACAAGAGTAAGACTTGCCATTGCTGCAACGCTTTTACTACCAGGCGTACCAGTAATGCAATATGGGACAGAAATTATTATGAACGGGGAGGCAGGTCCGAATGCGCATCAGCTATATAATTTCCGGACAGATGAGGATATGGTGGAATTTATAGGAGACGTTCAAACATTACGTAATCAGTCTGAAACGTTACGTAATGGGGAATTTAAACTAATTAAAAATGAAAATGGTTTCTTAGTATTTGAACGTTATTCTGATGAAGAAAGATGGATTATAGTCATTAATAACACGGGAAAAACAACAAAGGTTGATATTTCTGCTGATGAAATCGGTGAGAATAAGGAACTTCGTGCTATGTTAGATAGTGATACAATACGTGTAAATGACGAAGGAAATTTCCCTATCGTATTAGATCGTGAAATTGTAGAAATTTATCAAGTTACAGAGGAAAAAGGTATTAACGTTTCTTACTTAATAGCGTTAGGATTAGTTTATCTACTATTTATTGGCTTTATTATCGCTTTAATTAAACGAGGTAAACGTAGAAGAGCAAATCAAAATTAAAAAAATTGACGTCTCAACGGTAGTTTGTACCGATGGGACGTCTTTTTCTTATGGACAGCATAATATTGGGATGTCTAAGAGAAGTATTTTATTCATAAAATGTAAGGTACATTTTAAATATTTAGTTATTTCTGAAAAATAAATTCGAAATTTGTTGACTTCATTTATTACACAAATATATAATTTATTGCAACAATACATAAATTGTTAAAAGATTAATAGTTTTCGGAAAAGATTGTGTAACAAGAATATTTGTAATCTTCAAATTAATAAAAGCGAACATGATTGCTAGAAAGGAGCGTTAATTTGAAAACAGATGAATTATTAACAATTAAAGACTTACATACCGGTTTTCGAATTAAAGATACATTTTATGATGCAGTAGATGGAGTTTCCCTTACATTAAAGAAAAACGAAATTCTTGCAATCGTTGGTGAATCAGGGTGTGGGAAAAGTACCCTTGCAACTTCCATTATTGGACTGTATGATCAAAACAAAACACGTGTTCAAGGAGAAATTTTATTTGAACAAAAAAATCTGGCTGCTCTTTCTGAGGAAGAGATGAATGACATTAGAGGTCTTCAAATTAGTATGATTTTCCAAGATCCTCTTTCAGCATTAAATCCGTTAATGCGCATTGGGGAACAAATTGAAGAGGGCTTAATTTATCATACTAATTTAACAGCTGAACAAAGACAAGCGAGAGTACTAGAATTATTGAGTCAAGTTGGAATTAAAAATCCTGAAAGGGTAGCTAGACAATTCCCACACCAATTATCGGGTGGGATGAGACAAAGGGTTATTATTGCCATTGCTATTTCGTGTAAACCGCAAATTATTATTGCGGATGAACCTACAACAGCGTTGGACGTGACAATTCAAGCTCAAATTTTAGATTTATTAATTGATTTACAAGCTGAAACTGAGGCGGGAATAATTCTAATTACCCATGACTTAGGTGTTGTAGCAGAGGTAGCAGATCGAGTTGCCGTCATGTATGCGGGAGAAATTATTGAAGAGGCTCCAGTAAATGAGTTGTTTACAAATCCGAAACATCCCTATACTCGTTCGCTATTTAATTCCATTCCTCAGATGAATTCTGAGTCAGAACGTTTAAATGTCATCGAAGGTATTGTTCCATCATTAATGAACTTACCTCGAACTGGTTGTAGATTTTCTCAACGAATTCCTTGGATTCCGGAAGAAGCTCACGAGGAAAATCCAGCACTTCATGAAATTTCACCTGGTCATTTTGTACGTTGTACATGTTGGAAAGAGTTTCACTTTAAAACGGATAAAGGGGGCGGGACATATGAGCTTCATGCAAATAAATGATTTAAAAGTCCACTATCCTATTCGCGGAGGATTTTTTAACCGGGTGATTGATCAAGTTCACGCAGTTGATGGAATAACGATGGAATTTGAAAGAGGAAAAGCCTATGGATTAGTTGGTGAATCAGGATGTGGAAAATCGACTACAGGTAAGGCAATTATTGGGCTAGAAAAAATTTCAGGCGGATCCATTATTTATGAAGGTGAAAATGTTACAAATAAACGCAGAAGTCGAAAATCTGCCTTTAGTCGTGATGTTCAAATGATTTTCCAAGATGCCCATTCTAGTTTGAACCCTC
Organism: Ureibacillus sp. 179-F W5.1 NHS; assembly: GCF_045369345.1. Lineage (NCBI taxonomy): Bacteria > Bacillati > Bacillota > Bacilli > Caryophanales > Caryophanaceae > Ureibacillus > Ureibacillus sp. 179-F W5.1 NHS. Next base: position 19,476 of record NZ_JBIQFG010000020.1, read on the forward strand.
GAAAACGGGTAAAAGACATTATTGCCGAACCGATTCGCAATTTTTTAAAGCTATCTCCGCAAGAAGAGGAAAGAAAAATAAGTGAACTATTAGATATAGTGGGGATGCCTGAAGATGCAAAGTTTAAATACCCCCATGAATTCTCTGGAGGTCAAAAACAACGTTTAGGAATTGCTCGGGCTATTGCAACAAATCCAAAATTAATCATTGCAGATGAACCTGTATCTGCATTAGACTTATCTGTCCAAGCCCAAGTGCTTAATTTCATGAAAGATATTCAAAATGAGTTCGGTATTAGTTATTTATTTATTTCCCACGATTTAGGCGTTGTAAAACATATGTGTGATCATATTTCGATTATGTATAAAGGTCGCTTTGTTGAATCGGGGACAAAAAGTGATATATACAATAACCCGCAACATATATATACAAAACGATTACTTTCTGCTATTCCAGAAGTGACTCCGGTAGGAAGGGAACAACGGAAGCGAGAAAGAATAAAAGTCGAACAACATTATCAAGTAGAACATAAAAATTACTTTGATGAAAATGAACGGGTATTTGATTTAGTACCTGTATCAAGCACCCACTTTGTGGCAGCTACTTCACAGGTGAAGGGGGACATGTAGTTATGTGGAAAACGATTGTCAGACGATTTTTAATAATGATTCCACAGTTATTTGTTCTGAGTGTTATTATATTTATTTTGGCGAAGTTTATGCCTGGGGATCCTTTTACAGGACTGATTACACCACAAACAGATCCTGCGCGAATTGAGGAACTACAAGAAAAAGCAGGGTTGAACGATCCTTGGCATATACAATATATTCGATGGGTTGGCAACGCAATCCAAGGCGATTTAGGACTTAGTTATACGTATAAAAGGGACGTTGCTGCTTTAATTGGTGAGCGTGCGTTAAATACGTTTTGGCTGTCATTATTAAGTGTGATTCTACTTTATTTAATTGCCATTCCTTTAGGTATATTAGCGGGTAGATATCAAAATTCGTTTTTAGATAAATCAATTGTATTTTATAGCTTTGTTACATATGCCATTCCGACATTTGTTTTATCTCTCGTATTTCTATTTATTTTTGGTTACCAATTACATTGGTTCCCGACGAACGGCAGTGTAAATATTGAACATGAGCCAGGTACGTTAAGTTATTATTGGGACAAATTCTATCATATTATATTACCATCAATTACTTATGCGATTTTAGGTACGACGGGGATTATTCAATATTTACGTTCAGAAATTATCGATGCAAAAGCAATGGACTTCGTTCGAACTGCCCGGAGTAAAGGTATTCCGATGAGAAAAGTGTATTCTAAACATATTTTCCGTAACTCTTTATTACCTATTGCAGCATTTTTAGGATTTACTATTACAGGGTTACTTGGAGGTTCAATTTTTATTGAAACAATCTTTGGTTATCCTGGAATGGGACAATTGTTTGTAAGTTCAATTTCATCTAGAGATTATAGTGTAATAACAGCACTCGTTATGTTATTTGGCTTCTTAGCCCTTTTAGGTAGTCTCTTATCCGATATTATTATGAGTATTGTTGACCCTCGCATTAGGATTGAATAGGTGACACTAAAAAGTTAAGGAGGATCCAAAATGGCAAAGAAAAAATATAAAAAAAATAAAACTTATGTAAATTCTCCTCCTACTGGCATTCAAGTAGTATTTAGAGAATTTATGAAAGATAAATTGGCTTTATTTTCATTAGTTGGATTAATCGTTGTTATAGTAGGAGTCTTTATATGGGCTTTCTTCTTTATCGACCAAGAGCAATTAATGCGTGTAAGTTTAAGGGATAAATTTGCAGAACCTGGCGATAAGTTTTTATTAGGAGCCGATGAAGGCGGTAAAGATATTATCGGTCAAATTATTGTCGGTGCGAAAAATTCTCTTCTCATAGCAATTTCTATTACGATTATTACGGGTATATTTGGTGTAGTTGTTGGATTAGTTTGTGGATACTTTGGCGGATGGATTGATAATATGTTCATGCGTATTATTGACTTCTTCATTACTGTTCCATCTTTAATGTTAATTATCGTTTTTGTAACAGTTGTTCCGAAGTATAGTGTTATGGCTTTTGTATTAATTATGAGTTTATTTTTATGGACAGGAACGGCGCGGCTTATTCGCTCCAAAGCATTGTCTGAAAGTAAACGGGACTATATACAAGCATCGAAAACCCTTGGAACAAATGACTTTGTCATCATTGTACGAGAGTTGTTACCGAATTTAAGCTCGATTATTATCGTAGAGCTTACGTTAAACTTTGCAGGAAATGTAGGAATTGAAACTGGCTTATCTTATTTAGGATTCGGATTACCAATGTCAACTCCATCCCTCGGAACACTCGTTAGTAATGCAAACAACCCGCTCGTATTACAACAATATTGGTGGGTTTGGTTACCGGCATCACTATTCATCTTAATCATGATGCTCGGTATTAATTACGTCGGACAGGCGCTTCGAAGATCAGCCGATGCCCGTCAGCGTTTAGGTTAATGCAAAGAAATTATGTTTTAAAATAACTGAAAATTAGTTGTATTAAAACTTTTTAGAAATCATTTTGGTACCGCCATATTTACAATTAAAAGGTAAATATGTTTGACTATATAAAAATATAAACAGGTACAAAAAGAAAAGGGAGGAAAAGGAATGAAGAAAACAAAGTGGTCATTATTGGCGCTATTATTTTCTGTCTTACTAGTTTTAGCTGCTTGTAATGGCGGAGATGATGAGCCAGCAAAAGACTCAGAAGGTGCAGAAGAAGATACAGGAACTGAAACAGATGCAAAAACTGCTGATGAGCTATTTACACTTGCAGTAGAAAATAATGAGGAAGCCATTGAAGGTGGAACGCTTCGTGTTGCCATGGTAAAAGATGAGCCTTTCCAAGGGATTTTCAACTGGGAACTTTATGAAGATGCATATGATGCAGATCTTATGGACTGGGCTACAAATGTCATTTTTGAAACAGATGAAAACTTTATGATTACAGATACAGGGCTTGCTACATTAGATGTAGACCAAGATAATAATAAAGTAACTGTTAAAATTCGTGAAGGTGTGAAATGGTCTGATGGTGAACCATTTACAATTGATGATGTCATTTTACCGTATCTAATTATCGGACACCCAGATTATACTGGAGTTCGTTATGATACTCAATTCCAAAACATTATTGGTGCGGAAGAGTATAATGCTGGAAAAGCTGATACGATTTCAGGTCTTAAGAAAATCGATGATCATACTTTAGAAATTAGCTTTAAACAATTATCTCCAGCTATTTATTATTCAGGTGATGGTTTATGGTCATATGCAGCACCAAGTCATCAAATTAAAGATATTCCAGTTGCAGAATTAGTAGAATCGGATGCGGTTCGTAAAAATCCTGTAACGTTAGGTGCATTCAAAATTGACAAAATCGTACCAGGTGAATCGGTACAATACTCTCGAAACGAACATTACTGGAAAGGTGCACCAAAACTAGATGGTGTTGTAGTTGAAGTAGTTCCAAGTAGTTCTATTTCAGTTGCTATCGGTTCTGGAGAATATGATCTTGTTCAAAGCTTTAACGCAACAAAAATGCCAGAAATTGAAAACTTCGATAACATTTCAATCTTAGGTCGTCAAGAACTTTACTATTCTTATTTAGGATTTAAAGTTGGTAAATACGACTTTGAAAACAATACAGTTGTAACAGATTTAGAAGGTTCTAAAATGGGTGATGTGAAATTACGTCAAGCGATGGGGTATGCTTTAGATATCGAACAAGTATCAGAAGTGTTCTACAATAACCTTCGTGAACGTGCAAATTCTTTAATTCCACCAGTATTTAAAGCATTCTATGATGACTCTTTAGAAGGATACACTTATGATCCAGAAAAAGCGAAAGCATTATTAGATGAAGCTGGTTACAAAGACGTTGATGGTGATGGCTTCCGTGAAGATAAAAACGGTGAAAAATTAGAAATTAAATTAGCTGCTATGTCAGGGGATGCTACACAAGAAGAAATTATCGCATTCTACCTTCAAAATTGGAAAGATGTTGGCTTAAATGTTCAATTATCGACTGGTCGTCTAATTGAGTTCAACTCATTCTACGATAAAGTTGAAGCAGATGATCCGGAAATTGATATGTTCATGGGTGCTTGGGGAACAGGTACTAACCCATCTCCAGCAGGACTATACGGTAAAGCAGACCAATTTAACTACAGTCGTTATACTTCTGAAGAGTTAGAATCAGCGGTTAAAAATATTGATTCACCAAAAGCGTTCGATACGAATTACCGTGCACAGGAATTTAAAAAATTCCAACAACATATCGAGGAAGTAGCAACAACTATTCCAATGCAATTCCGATATGAAATTGTTCCAGTTAATAAGCGAGTGAAAAACTTCAGTATCGAATATGGAAATGATTACTCAGATCATTTACATGAAATCGAATTAACTGCTGAAGAACCAGTTGCTTCTAACTAATGATAAATGAAAGGATGAATCGAAGAGTTCCACTCTTTGATTCATCCTTTTAATTTGGAAAATAGAAAAAAGTTGTCCCATAGGAACAACTTTTCCGTTATGAATAGTCTTTATCTGTAAAGAAAATAGCAATTGTGCCAGGTCCAGAATGGGCGCCAATAACAGCTCCAACCATTGTCATCTCAAATGCTTTTGGTTTTAACTTTTCTTCGATTAATGCTTGTATTTCTTGAGCAAACTCTAAATCATCGCCATGGCTTATTCCGACGATTTTATTCGAGAAGTCGCCACCTCGTTCAACCATTAAATCGATCATACGATTAATCGCCTTTTTACGACCCCGAATTTTCTCAAGGGGAATCAATTTCCCATCTTCTACATGTAAAATCGGTTTTATACTTAATAGGCCACCGATAAAGGCGCTGGATTTGGAAAGTCTTCCTCCAGCTGCTAAATAATCTAAATTTTCCACTGTGAAAAGGTGGGTCATATGTTCAGCTAAATGGGCAATCCGAGACGTCATTTCATCTAAAGATAAACCTTCCTTACGCAACTTAACAGCTTCTTTTACAAGTAAGCCACAGCCTAGAGAAGCACATTTCGAATCGATAATTTTCAATTTGAAATTTGGATAATTTTCGCGTACCTGTGCAGCAATCATGACCGCGGTGCTATATGTACCCGATAAGTTGGATGAAAAGGCAATATAAAGCCCTTCTTCATCATTTTTCGCGAGTTTTTCAAATTCATTTAAAAATACTTCAGGTGACACTTGAGACGTTTTTGGCGTAACTCCCTGTCTCATCGCATCATATACCGTTTTAGGATCAATATCTATGATGTCATTGTACTCTGTATGATTTAAATCAACTCGTAATGCAAATAATTCGACGTCTTCCTCTGTGAAAAATTGCTTTGGTAAATCACAGCCACTATCTGCAAAAATTTTCATAAATCTACCTCCTTGAATGATGAATGGTATTTTTCAGTCATTCTCATGTTGAGGATAAAGAGGAAATAAAAAGGATTTCCACCGATATCTATACTTACAATTTTAGTCTTTCTATTAGGACTTTGGCAATCCCATCTTCATTATTACTTAATGTAATTTCATTGGCGATATTTTTTAAATCATCTATTCCGTTGGACATTGCAACACCGATTCCTGCATAGTCGATCATTTCTAGATCGTTATCTTCGTCACCGAAGGCAATGATTCTTTCGCGGGGAATATTCAAATCCTTTGCGACGAGGGATATGCCTACCGCTTTATTTAAACCTTTTCGGACGATTTCAACTATATGGAAAGGTGCCCCCCATCGGCGATGTTCAATAAGTTCTGCATGGACGCTTTCTAAATGATCTCGAATACCTGGTACATTTACTTCTTCTGCGTGGATTAGTAAACTCGTTGGGTCTTCATTTAAGTTTCCTCTTAAATTTCCAATTGTGACGCGAGGATCGCCCATTTTGAAAATATCCATCATCGTTTTGTCCTCTACATGAATAAACACGTCGTCCATTACTTCCGCTATTAAATTTTCATATTGATACTTATCAACGGAGTCAACGACATCATATACGACATTCAGATCGATAGGTGAGTGAACAGTTTTCCATGCATTATTTTTCGGATGATGGATGAGAGCACCATTAAAGTTTACAATCGGTGTATTTAACATTAACTCATTATAATACAATTGGCTTGCTCTAAATGGACGTCCAGTCGCAATCATCACTTGATGACCTGCTTCTTTTGCTTTCATTAAAGTTGCTTTTGTTTTTTCAGAAATTTGTTGTTTGTCGGTTAATAACGTTCCGTCTAAATCTAATACGATTAAATGTTGTTTCATAAGGAATTCTCCTTTCTCTATCTTACTGATTTTATCCCTTATGGATATATTTAGTCAAAATTTTGTATTTTATATTCCTTTCATTCAGAAAAAAATTTCCAACAGTGATATGATGTTCTTAGAGTAGTTTTTTCTACTACAAATAAAACTATAAGAGAAAACGACTCAAGAAATGATGTATTGTTCAATATATTAAAGGAGTGACAAGAAGATGCTTGTTCAAGAGGATATGTGGAATGGGATTCCTTTATTACACGTTTATAATAATTCGATGACGCCACAATCACCGGTCGTAATCTTTTTACACGGTTTTGGAAGCGCAAAAGAACATAACTTACACTATGCTTATCAATTCGTAAAAAAGGGTATTCGTGTCATCTTACCGGATGCTCATTTACATGGTGATCGTTCTGAAAATCTTTCTGAAATGAAAATGAATGTTCACTTTTGGGAGATTGTATTAAAGTCCATTAAAGAAGTGGACATATTATATAATGAGCTACAAAAAAGAGGACTTTTAACTTCCGGAAAAGTAGGAATCGCTGGAACATCTATGGGAGGAATTGTCACTTGCGGTTGCCTAAATGCTTATGACTGGGTTTATGCGGCTGGTATATGTATGGGAGCTCCTGGATATGTTGAACTTTCTAACTATCAATTAGACCAATTTGAATCATTAGGTGTTAAGTTACCAATGGATGATCATCAGAAGGAACAGTTACAAGCGCTTTTAGCAGAAAATGATATAACAAAGGATCCTACTCGTTTCAATCAAAGACCAGTTATTTTCTGGCATGGTCATAAAGATGAGACTGTACCATTTAAAAATACATATCATTTTTATACTCAATTGCGTTCATACTATGAACAAACACCTGAACGATTAAAATTTGTAGAGTCACCTAATTATGGACATAAAGTTCCTCGATCTGGTGTACTTGCTGTAACGGAGTTTCTTTCACATCATTTGGCATAACGAATTTGGTTTGCTATGATATAAGTCAATAGGAAATGAAAGGAGAAACGAAAAATGGCAATTAGTGAAGAAATGAAAGAAAGTATTTTAGGTGCTTTAGAAAATGTCATTGATCCTGAGTTAGGTATTGATATCGTTAACTTAGGTTTAGTATATGAAGTTGATTTAAATGAAGAAGGGGTAGCCAAAATTACGATGACCCTAACATCTATGGGATGCCCATTAGGTCCAGTTATTGTAGACCAAATTAAAACAGCATTAAGTGATTTACCTGAAGTAAAAGACGTAGATGTCAACATCGTTTGGCAACCAGCATGGTCAAAAGATAATATGTCACGTTATGCAAAAATGGCTTTAGGTATTCGATAAAATCGCTCGTTAAGTTCTGAGTGAAAAAGAAAAGTGTAGTATAAGTCACGTTGACTTACACTGCACTTTTTAATTTTTTATTGAAACTTGAATGGGAATAAACGTTATGTCTAAAACTTTTTAGTGTCAATTTTTGCATTGCTCCCTTAAACAACATATAATTGAAATAGTCAAAAAAGGTCAAATTAATTTCATCTTTTGAAAGGGTGTTAATTGAATGCAATTTCAACAACAAGACAATCGCAGTCCATTAGAACAATTTGGTCGCAATTTAATTGAAGAAGTAAAAAGTGGGAAAATGGATCCCGTTATTGGTCGAGATGAAGAGATTAGAAATGTCATTCGTATCCTATCAAGAAAAACGAAAAATAACCCTGTCTTAATTGGTGAGCCGGGTGTAGGTAAAACGGCGATAATAGAAGGATTAGCTCAAAGAATTGTTAGAAAAGATGTGCCAGAAGGTTTAAAGGATTGTATTTTATACGAGCTTGATATGAGTTCATTAATTGCGGGGGCAAGTTACCGTGGACAATTTGAGGAACGATTAAAAGGCGTTTTAACGGAAGTGAAAAATTCAGACGGAAAAATTATTATATTTATCGACGAAATTCATACGATTGTTGGAGCCGGCAAAACAGATGGTGCAATGGATGCTGGTAATATGTTAAAGCCGATGTTAGCCCGTGGAGAACTCCATTGTATCGGTGCAACGACATTAGATGAATACCGAATGTATATAGAAAAGGATCCGGCATTAGAACGTAGATTCCAACAAGTAATGGTTCGGGAACCTTCCATTGAAGATACGGTTTCCATTTTACGTGGACTAAAAGAACGTTTCGAATTACATCATGGGGTACGGATTCATGATAGAGCGATAATCGCGGCAGCCCAATTATCAAATCGCTATATTACGGATCGTTTTTTACCGGATAAAGCAATTGATTTAATTGATGAAGCATGTGCTATGATTCGTACGGAAATTGATTCGATGCCTCAAGAACTAGATTCGGTAACAAGACGTGTCATGCAATTGGAAATTGAGGAGCAAGCATTGACGAAAGAAAACGATGAAGGAAGTAAAAAACGTCTCGAATCATTAAATAGCGAATTGGCCACATTAAAAGAAAAATCTGAAAAGATGCGGAAACAATGGGAAGAAGAAAAGGAAAGTTTACAAAAAATCCAACAGAAACGGGAACAATTAGATCAATATCGTCGCGATTTAGAAGAGGCGGAAAGTAAATATGATTTAAATAAAGCAGCAGAACTACGCCATGGTAAAATTCCAGCTTTGGAAAAAGAATTAGCGAGTCTCGAAGAACAATTGAAAGTTGGTTCTGAAAATAGAATTTTACGTGAAGAAGTAACGGCAGAAGAAATTGCATCCATCATTTCTAGATGGACAGGAATTCCTGTAACAAAGTTAGTGGAGGGGGAACGGGATAAGTTATTACGCTTAAAGGATACGTTACATGAACGAGTAGTTGGACAAGATACGGCTGTTAATCTAGTTACAGAAGCCGTTTGGCGTGCCCGTTCAGGAATTAAAGATCCGAACAGACCAATTGGTTCCTTTATTTTCTTAGGCCCTACCGGAGTAGGGAAAACGGAACTTGCGAAAGCGTTAGCAGCTCAACTATTTGATTCAGAAGAGCATTTTATTCGAATCGATATGAGTGAGTATATGGAAAAACATAGTGTTTCACGACTGGTTGGAGCACCTCCTGGATATGTTGGATATGAAGAAGGTGGCCAATTAACAGAAGCGGTCCGTAGAAACCCATATTCAGTAGTTCTATTGGATGAAATTGAAAAAGCCCATTCAGATGTGGCAAATATATTATTACAAATATTAGACGATGGTAGAATTACAGATAGTCAAGGTCGACTAGTCAACTTTACAAATACAGTAGTCATTATGACATCTAATATAGGTTCCCATTATTTACTGGAATCAAAACTAGAACAACAAGAAGCAGTAGAAGATTTAGTAATGAATGAACTTCGGTTACACTTTAAACCAGAATTATTAAACCGAATAGATGATATTATTCTTTTCCATGCACTATCTTCAAAACATTTTAGTGATATTACTTGGAAATATATTGAACAATTATGTAAACGAATAGCAGAACAAGAAATCAATCTAGTAGTGGATGAACGCGTAGTGGATTGGATTGTTGAGCAAGGAAGCGATCCCCAATTTGGGGCAAGACCACTAAAACGTTTTATCCAGCGTCATGTTGAAACAGCTGTGGCTAGAGAATTATTAAAAGGGGAAGTACTACCAGGCGATACATTACATGTAACGATGGAAAATGACCAACTAACTGTGTGGAAAGAATAGAAAAGTTCAACTGACATAAAAAAGCGGGTAACTCTTCATTGGAGTTACCCGTTCTCTATTAAATTCTCTATAAAATAAGAAAAGCACTTCTATATGGAAGTGCTTGTTTTATTAGTGATGATCCGCTTCAGGAGTCGGCTCGTTCGGAATGATTGCACTAATAATAAAGATTAAAACAGTAAAAATAACTGCAAGGATTGCACTAGTTGTTAAGCTGAATTCTACGGCTAAAATGGAACTTACAACATAGTTTAACATCGTAACTAAAAGGAAAGACCATACTAAAGTCATTAAATATCGCATTCATTTCACCTCTAAAAACTTTTTAAGTTAGTATACCTATATTCATCTTATTTATCATAACATAGGTCTGTAAAAAAGAACAATAAAGTTTTAGAACAATTCGTGAATTAAAAGGTTGAGGAAAAAATCTTTATGAGCTATAATTAAGACCAAGTACTAATTGTTAGTCGTAAAAACAGGGGGTTAAAAAATGAATGCTGGGATAATTGGAGTAGGCAAATATGTTCCCGAAAAAGTAGTGACAAATTTTGATTTAGAGAAAATTTTAGATACAAATGATGAATGGATTCGTACTCGAACTGGAATTCAAGAAAGAAGAATTGCGAGTGAAAACGAAGATACATCAGATTTAGCCTATGCAGCAGCTGCATCTGCTATAAAAAATGCTGAAATTTCAGCGGATCAAATCGGTTTAATTTTAGTGGCAACGGTAACACCTGACCGTGGATTCCCGAGCGTTGCTTGTCAATTACAGGAAAAACTAGGTGCTGTCAATGCCGCAGCAATGGATGTTTCCGCGGCATGTGCAGGGTTTATGTACGGACTTTCTACAGCAAAACAATTTGTTGAAAGCGGAAGTTATCAATATGTGTTAGTAGTAGGTGCTGAAAAATTATCCAAGATTACGGATTGGACAGACAGAAACACGGCAGTATTATTCGGTGATGGTGCTTGTGCAGCAGTGATTGGGCAAGTGAGTGAAGGTAGAGGTATTCTATCTTTCGAGTTAGGTGCAGATGGAACTGGCGGTAAACATTTATTTTTAAATGATCAAAAAGCGATTGCTATGAATGGCCGTGAAGTATTTAAATTTGCTGTGAGACAGATGGGAGAATCAGCGATTTCAGTTTTAGAAAAAGCAGGTCTATCAAAAGAAGATGTAGACTTTTTAATCCCTCACCAAGCAAATATTCGAATTATGGAAGCGTCTAGAGAACGATTGAATTTGCCAGAAGAAAAATTATCCAAACGTATTCATAAGTATGGAAATACTTCTTCAGCATCTATCGGACTTGCGTTAGTAGATGAGTTAGAAGCTGGAAAAATTAAAGATGATGATATTATCGTTTTAGTTGGATTTGGCGGAGGACTTACATGGGGCGCTGTAGTGCTCAAATGGGGAAAATAATAGAAATCATAGCGTTTTTATAGTAACCTAATAAATAGTTTAGAACCTAAGGGGGATAAAGAGAAACCATGAAAAGAAGAGTCGTGATTACAGGTGTCGGAGCTGTTACACCGCTTGGTAACACAATTGAAGAGACATGGGAAAATTTAATTGCTGGAAAATCAGGTGTTGGACCTTTAACGAGAGTGGATGCTGAAAAGTTTCCTGTTAAAGTAGCAGCTGAAGTAAAGGATTTTGATATTGAACAATATATAGATAGAAAAGAAGCACGAAAAATGGACCGTTTTACTCATTATGCGTTAGCTTCTTCTATCATGGCAGTAAAAGATGCTGAGCTTGAGATTACGGAAGAATTAGCACCACGAGTAGGTGTTTGGATCGGTTCAGGTATAGGTGGTATGGAAACTTTTGAAAATCAATTCGAAACGTTCCAACAACGTGGGGTACGTCGGGTAAGCCCATTCTTTGTACCGATGATGATTCCAAACATGGCTTCTGGTCAAGTGTCCATTCACTTAGGAGCAAAAGGTATCAATTCATGTTCTGTAACGGCATGTGCATCTGGGACTAACTCAATCGGGGATGCTTTTAAAGTAATCCAACGTGGCGATGCAGATGTGATGATTACTGGTGGTGCTGAGGCGCCAATCGTAAATATGGCAGTAGCAGGATTTTGCTCAAGTACTGCATTGTCATTAAATCCGGATGCCCAAACTGCTTCCCGTCCATTTGATGCGAATCGTGATGGATTTGTTATTGCAGAAGGTGCTGGTATTTTAGTATTAGAAGAATATGAACTTGCTAAAAAACGTGGTGCAAAAATTTATGCAGAAATAGTAGGATATGGTGCAACAGGTGATGCTTATCATATTACTGCTCCAGCTCCAGAAGGTGAAGGAGCTGCCCGTGCTATTCAACAAGCATTAGATGATGGTGAAGTAAGTCCATCATTAGTAGGTTATATTAATGCCCACGGAACAAGTACTCAATATAACGATTTATTTGAAACAAAAGCCGTAAAAACAGTATTTGGCGATCATGCATACAAATTGGCAATGAGTTCAACGAAATCGATGACAGGTCATTTACTAGGTGCTGCTGGGGGGGTAGAAACAATCTTTACTGCTTTAGCGTTAAAAGAAGGTGTTTTACCGCCTACAATTAATTTAGAAAATCCTGATCCAGAATGTGATTTAGATTATGTACCAAACACTGCACGTAGAGAATTTGTAGAATATGCAATGAGTAATTCCCTTGGCTTTGGTGGTCATAATGCAAGTTTATTGTTGAAAAAAGTCGATTAATTTTAATTCTGACATTATGTCGAAATAAAAGATGCCTTTAGCGAAAAGCTAAAGGCATTTTTGTTTATGAAAATGAATATTTAGTTATTAAAGGATGGTGGACATGTTTCGATTTATGCTCTTTTTATTTAGCTATGGAATTTGTGTCATGTCAGTAGGGAACTTACTACTTTATTTAAATTATCGAACACTAGGTTATTCATGGTCAGCAGTTTGGTCATTTATTGTTGGAACCCATGAATTATACATAGCGATCGTGTCACTGATTATTTTATTTATTTTGATTTTCGACCTAATCCCATCGCGTTTTCCATTTTCTTAATCGTTTTAGATGCAATGGCATTGGCTTTCTCTGCCCCTTCATCTAAAATGCGATCTAACTCTTCAGAATGAATTAACTCGTTAAAGCGTTCTTGGACAGGCGTCAAATGTTCAATTAAACTTGTTGCGACCCCTTCTTTGAAAGCACCGTAGCCTAAGCCATCATATTTTTTTACTAATGTGGCAATATCTAGCCCTGTAACAGCTGATTCAATTGTTAATAAATTTGAAACACCTGGCTTATTCGTTTCATCAAATGCTACAAAGCCATCTGAATCCGTAACGGCAGATTTAATTTTCTTTTCAATTTGTTTTGGCGTATCGAGTAAACGAATCGTTGCCTTCGTATTTGGGTCAGATTTGCTCATTTTTTTCGTTGGTTCTTGAAGGGATTTAATACGAGCCCCTGCCTTCGGTAATTGAATTTCAGGAATGACAAAGACATCGCCGAATCGCTTATTAAAGCGTTCTGCTAAATCGCGAGTTAACTCGATATGTTGTTTTTGGTCTTCTCCAACTGGTACGATGTTTGTATTGTATAAAAGAATATCACCAGCCATTAATGGTGGGTAAGTTAAAAGACCAGCATTCACCGATTCTTTTCCATCGGATTTATCTTTAAATTGGGTCATACGTTCAAGTTCCCCAATCGTTGCTACACATTGTAACATCCAGCCAGCTTGAGCATGGGCGGGTACTTCCGATTGGATAAATAATGTTGCCTTGTTTGGATCAATTCCAACTGCTAAATAAGTTGCAGCTAATGTACGAATGTTTGATTGTAACTCTTTAGGATCTTGTGGAACGGTAATTGCATGCTGGTCTACTATACAATAAATGGCGTTTCCTTCATCTTGAAGGGCTGGAAACTGCATAAGTGCTCCTATGTAATTTCCTAATGTAATAACTCCTGTTGGTTGAACACCTGAAAAAATCGTTTTCATGTAAAAACCTCCTAATGTTCTTTAAAGATTTAATCTTTTTAAAAGTAAGCATAAAAAAACATCATACGTCCATACGTTTTCACGTAATGGGACGAATGATGTTGAATCCGCGGTACCACCCAGTTTGTCATTAATGACCACTTTGACTTCGTAACGAGAAGTAAACGGGCTTTACTACTAAAAGTGTAAGTTCATAAAGCCAACTCGAAAGTCCATTCCTATTGCTCCGTCTTCTGTTTACACCAACCACAGATTCTCTATGCACGGTAGGCAAAAGTACTACTCTTTTTCATCGTTTTTTCAATTTGTTTAAAAATTATATAAAAAATTAGAACTAAAAGCAAATATTAATTTATTTCTATTGTTGGAATGAAAATGAAAAAGTTTGGGTAGGATTGTATCGAAGAACGCAATAAATCGTTTTCCAGTTACGCTTTTCTTGAAAAAAACGTACTATTTAACAGAAAGTTGCGATATCTTCTCGATTAATGTCGGCTAATTGAGAATATTGAAATTGATGAATGGAAATAGTTTAATTTTTTATCTATAAGGGAAATAAATAGAGTAACTAACAATAAATTAAGAAATTCCGTTTTAAAAGAGAAAAAAATGACATAATTAATGTGACATGTTAATTCTTTTTTAATGGTAAGCTATATCCAAATGAAAAAGATTGTTGTATAATGAAAACATGTTTTTAAATTAAATTAATTCTAAACTAATAAAAGCTTGAGAATATACACACCGATACCACTTAGGAAGGAAGTGTAATAATGATTGTAACATTATTTACATCACCAAGTTGTACATCTTGTCGAAAAGCAAAGGCATGGTTAGAAGAACATGAGATTCCATATAGAGAGCGTAACATATTTTCTGAGCCATTAACAATCAGTGAAATTAAAGAAATTTTACGAATGACTGAAGATGGAACAGATGAAATTATTTCGACACGTTCAAAAATTTTCCAAAAATTAAATGTTGATGTGGAAAGTTTACCATTACAACAATTATATGAATTAATTCAAGAATATCCTGGATTATTACGTCGACCTATCATTTTAGATGAGAAACGTTTACAAGTTGGATATAATGAAGATGAAATCCGACGATTTTTACCAAGGAAAGTTCGTGCTTTTCAATTGTTAGAAGCACAAAAAATGGTGAATTAATTATTTTTAGGAATATTTAGATTCGTTAATCGATAAAATCCATTAATCTTGGATTTTATCGTTTTTTATTTATATATCTAATTCTATTTTATAAAGTAGAAAAAAAGGAAAATTTTAATTCATTTTTCAAATCGTTATACTTGATTTCATCTGTATAGTCAACTACAATTTCAATATTCAAATTATTTTATTTGAACAGTGTTTTTTTCTTTTCATTTTAAATAGGTAATCATACAATAGAGTTATAGAATAAAGCATAGATATAAATAAAAACCGTTTTGTTCTGTAGCAAAAATTGCATTGTATTACTGGTCGTAAGTTTTTGAATTGTCAGGTTAAAACTGTACAATACAAAACATACTAAGAACGCTTTCTTTGTTTTTCAACGAATGACTGTGAAGGGAGTTGAGTCTAATGGACATCGAACGCGTAAACGAAAACACAATTAAACTCTTCATTACTTATCGTGATATTGAAGATCGTGGTTATAGTCGTGAGGAGATTTGGTATAACAGAGCAAAAGGGGAAGAACTTTTCTGGGATATGATTGGAGAGATCAATACAGAAGATTACTTTGATCTTGATGGACCAATTTGGATACATGTGAATGCTTCTGAACATGGTCTTGAAGTGATTGTAACTCGTGCTAATATAAATTCAGATGGTGAATCCAATTCATTATTATCAAGTTTTGAGGAACATCGAGATGCTGCCCATAACAAAAATTTAGATGAATCCATTTTTGATTCCTTTGAAGAAGAAGAAGTAAATCATCAAGGAACAAATCATATCTCTATTTACAAATTTAAAGATATTGATGAAATTATTCCTGTAGCAAATCGTTTGCTTCCATTCGGATTACAATCTTCTTTATTCAAATTTGAAAAATACTATTATGTAGCGATTGATTTTTCAAATATCACTGAAAAAGTTGAACGCCAAAATATTCGTTCCATTATTAATGAATATTTAGGTAGCTCGAAAATTTCGATTTATCGATTACAAGAATATGGTGAAGCAATCATGCCAGAAGATTGTTTTGAAACTGTAATTCAATATTTTGGATAAAATAAAACGAGGTGTCTTTTTCAAGGCATCTCTTTTTTTGCTTCTTACAAAAGAAGTAGCATTGGAAATTTTTATTTTGAAGACTTTACTAGTGGAATTGTTGAAAACATCTCTGCTCCTTTTTTAAAATAATAAAAAAGGGAGGTAAACAATGCTTGTAGCTTACACTGAGCAAAATAAACGATTTGTACTGAATTCAAGCATACCGAAAACAACATTAAAGCAACTCAGACAAATGGAAAGATTTTATTGTCCCCAATGTAAAGAGCCCCTTCTATTGAAAATTGGTACTTTTAAAATTCCCCATTTTGCCCATTATTCCAAAAAAGAATGTGAGCATCGCTTTTCTGAAAGAGAGTCAGAACAGCATTTGTTAGGAAAAGAACAGTTATATCAATTATTCCATTATCTTGGATTACAGGTTGAAATAGAACCTTACCTATCCGAATTAAAACAACGACCAGATTTACTAATAGAAAAAGAAAATAGACGCTTTGCCATTGAATTTCAATGCAGTCCAATAACTTTACAACGATTGAAGGAGCGAAATTTCGGCTATAAAAGTAACGGGATTGTACCTTTTTGGATTCCGAAAACACCTAATAAAAGTTATCAAAAAGGAATACAAATAATATCTTTAAATAAACAACTCCAACTATTTAAGATGACTGTTGACCGACATTCTTATATTATGGAGTACAATCCAATAGTGCGACAATTTCTTTATATGACTAATCTCATGCATCTATATGGCAATCGTTTTATTTCCAAAGTACAAGTGATTCCCCGAATGAAACAGCAGTTTCCCTTTTATATACCTAAACAATTAACCGAACAGGAGTTTAAACAATATTTCATTTTATTTAATCGTGTGAAGCATAATTATTTACAATCAGTTTTATTCGTTAATAAAAAGGGGGTACATCATTTACTTTTAAGAAGCCTTTATGAACTTCGTTTAAATGGACAAACTCTCCCTAACTACATCGGCATACCGATTCATGGAAGTGAACATTTAAAAGTATCTCCATTAGAATGGCAAGCAGCCCTTTTTTATTTTTTGCACGTCACAAAAAAATCATTAGCCCAAATTAATCAAACCGTCATTCTACAATTTATAAAATGGGCAAAGTTACCTGAAACGAATTTTGCCATATCGGTTGTCCGTGATTATTGTAAAATACTCGAGTCTCTATCAATTGAGCATTATCGGCAATCAATTCATTACGAAGAATTATTTTATCAGTTATATAGTCATTTTCTTGCAATAAAAACTAAATATTGAGAAAATGGATTTGTAATTCGATTTACGAAATAAATGGTATGGGAGGTCATTACATGGCAAAAAAAGTGTTAACACGAGAAGAAGTACCTGTTGAATTAACATGGGACTTAGAAGGGATTTTTCCTTCAGACGAGGCATGGGAACAGGAATTTAAGGAAATTGAAAAAATACTACCAGAGGCGGATCAATATAAAGGAAAAGTAGCAGAAAGTGCAAAAAATTTATATGACACTTTACAGTTTAGCGATAAATTATCCGAACGCTTTGGAAGACTTTATGTTTATAGCCATTTAAAACATGACCAAGATACGACGAATGGAAAGTATCAAGCGATGGATAGTCGAGTTCGTTCTTTAGGTGCGAAGCTATCTGCTGCATGGTCCTTCGTAACACCAGAAATATTATCGATGGAAGAAGAAACGATTCAACAATATATTCGTGAGTATGAGCCGTTAAGTTTATATAATCAAATGTTAACGGAACTCAATTTACAACGTCCACATATTCTTACAGCAGATAAGGAAGAGCTGCTTGCCCAACTTGGAGAGGTGACAGGTTCCTCAAGAAATACGTTTAGTGCATTAAATAATGCGGATTTAGAATTTCCTACTGTAAAAAATGATGAAGGGGAAGAAATTCAATTAACCCACGGCAATTATATAACGTTTCTAGAAAGTGATAACCGAGAAGTGCGAAAAAATGCTTTTAAAGCAATGTACGATACTTACGGTAAGTTTAAAAATACTTTTGCTTCTACTTTAGCTGGGAATGTAAAAACCCATAACGTTAGTGCTAGAGTACGACAATATAATTCTGCTAGACATGCGGCAATGAGCAATAATTATATTCCTGAGAAAGTGTACGATCAATTAATTTCGACCATTCATGAATTTTTACCTGTTCTTCATCGTTACGTGTCATTACGTAAACAAGTTTTAGGTGTTGAAGAGTTGCATATGTATGATCTATTTACACCGCTTGTAAAAGAAGTGAAAATTGAAATGCCTTATGAAAAAGCAAAAGACATTATGGTGAAAAGCTTTGAACCACTAGGTGAAGAATATCAATCGAATGTTCAAAAAGGATTGGAAAGCCGTTGGGTAGATGTACTTGAAAATAAAGGGAAACGTAGCGGGGCATACTCTTCTGGTACTTATGGAACAAATCCATATATTTTAATGAATTGGCAAAATAACTTAGATAATTTATTTACGTTAGCCCATGAATTTGGTCATAGTATGCACAGTTTCTATACGCGTCAAAATCAACCATATCCTTATGCTTCTTACTCTATTTTCGTTGCGGAAGTAGCATCAACATGTAATGAAGAATTATTATTTGATTATTTATTAAAAACTACAGAAGATCCGCAGCATAAAATTTATTTATTAAATCATTGGTTAGATGGATTCCGCAGTACCGTTTTCCGTCAAACAATGTTTGCTGAATTTGAGCATATTGTTCATGAATTGGATCGTAACGGGGAAGCCATTACAGCTGAACGACTAAATGAAATTTATTATGACTTAAATAAACAATATTTCGGCGATGACATGACAGTCGATGAAGAAATTGCATTGGAATGGGCAAGAATTCCTCATTTCTACATGAACTATTATGTTTACCAATATGCAACTGGACAAAGTGCTGCCACTGCCTTAAGCAAACAAATTTTAGAAGAAGGGGAACCTGCTGTAGATCGTTATATTAACAATTTCTTAAAAGCTGGTTGTTCCAACTTCCCAATAGAAGTATTAAAAGCAGCAGGTGTGGATATGGAGTCTCCAAAGCCTATTCAAGATGCATGTAAAGTATTTGAAGAAAAATTAAATGAATTAGAAAGCCTTTTATTAAAAAAGTAAATAAAACGAATCTTGTTGGTGCTACACATTAAAGTGTGGCACCATTTTTTTGTAAAAAATCTATGAAAATATCCTTTTCCATTAATATAATTTTCATTTAAAACTGCCTTCGGAGAGGATGGAAACCATTGAAAACGTTTACTATTTGACGATTTTGTGAAACAACTGTAGTTTCGTTGCATCCCTTATCTTTCCGTGATAAAGTAAATACGTGAAATAAATCACATAACAAACATACACCCCTTTGTTTGAACGTGAACATTTCTCCCATCCCCTTTGTGAAAAGAGGCGTCATTATTCTTGTAGAAGGATAATGACGCCTCTTTTATTTTGTTCATATAATTCCAATAAAAAAAGACAAAGACAATGAAAGTCTCTGTCTATTAATAGAATAATAGATGAAATAATAAGTGCTCTATTGAATACATTTTTTGCGCCATAACGTTACATCATCGTTTGCTAGGCGTTCAATTTTTTGCTGAAGCATTCGTTTTTTTAATTCTCGTTCTGCTTCTTGATGAGAAATTGAATAAATTTCTGCCACATCACTAGTCGTTAGTATATGGAAGCGATTAAACAATTCATCAAAGGTAGGAAGGGGATTACAAGTGATTTCTTCATTGATCATCTCTTGTAAAATTTGAACATAAACTTCATAGGCATACATTCCACTAACTTTTAATCCCTCATCTTCAATACATTCATTAAAGAAAACAATTGTTGGAATTTCGTCAACTTCCATCTCATGGGTTATATGCAAATCACATTGAAAGGCTCTTGCTGCTTCCTTCGAACCGAAATCGGAAATGAATTCATCAAAATCGATATTTGATTCTTTTGCAATTTCAATTAACGCAGAATAGGAAGTTACATTTTTCGTTTTTAATAACGCATGTTCTTGTAGCTTTAATAAATAGCGAGTCGCAGCTTTTTTACCTTGAAGTTCCGCTGCTTTAATCGCAATAGATGGGAGTGCTGGATGGGTAATGTCCAATTCGGCACCAGTCATGCATCCCTTTGTACGACGACTTAGCGTATTTAAAGAGGCTAGCTTTGTACTTAAAATATAACGCCAAGTAAAATAATGTTCATACTCTACAGTTAACTTTCGTAGCATCGTTTGCATTGTTAATGCCTTTTTACAAAGTGGATCGAGAAAAATATATAATTCTATTGGTTTTGTAATAGAAGGTGCGGCAGGTTTCGATAATAATTGGACATTATTCATTCAAACTCCTCCTCATCTTCATTTGGCGAATTAATCATATGATTAGCCGTTAAGACAAGTCGTTGATAATAGACTTCACGGAATTTGCCTTCCAATCCGACTTCATCCATCGCCTCTTTCATACATTCCAACCAAGCTTGTGCACGATCTGGTGTAATTTTAAAAGGTATATGACGAGCTCTTAACATCGGATGACCGTGTTCTTCTGTATATAGATTTGGCCCACCTAAGTACTGGGTCTGAAATTGAATTTGTTTTCTAATAGTTTCAGTTAAATCTTCTGGGAAGATCGGTTTTAACTGTGGATGCTTCGCAACACGTTTATAAAAAGCGTGAAGGAGGTCAGAAAGTTTTTCAGCACCAATTTCCTCGTAAGGAATCGTATATTTTCGATTCATAGGTGTACTCCTTTACTTCTTTTATAAGTATACGTAATGAAATATCTGCGTATTGCATACCGTATAATCAATTGACAACAAAAGTAATTAAGCCAAAATAGCTATCGTTAGTAACCTTTATCAAAAGGTGTTAGTTATATTCTAACAACGTAATCCCTTTTTCACAAACAAATCGCATATATGAGGGGAAAATAGATTGAAAGAATGACTGTAAACCTATTACGCCTTGTAATATCCTAATACGTTATTAACATAATGTATAGTTTCTTTAAATGGTGGAATGCCGTCATATTTCGTTACATTCCCTGGTCCCGCATTGTATGCTGCTAAAGCAAGTTCAACGTTCTGATCAAATTTATTTAACATTTGACTTAAATATTTTGTTCCACCCATAATATTTTGGACAGGGTCAGTTGGATCTTCTACACCGAGGTATCTAGCTGTGCCTGGCATTAGTTGCATTAAGCCTGTAGCGCCAGCGGAACTAACCGCCTTTTCATTAAAGTTTGATTCTTGCTTAATAACTGATGCAATTAGTTTTTCAGGCACTCCATATAATTCAGATGCCTGTGCAATAATATCAGCATATGCTTCAGCACCAGCTAATACATTTTTGTAACCTGTCGAATTAACATAATCTTTATTTATATGGTTTGTAAATAGATTGTTATCAACGTCTTGAATTAATTCGTTGTAATAAGGAGATAAATATTGGGCATCACTGTTATAGGCAAAATTTGATAAGTAATTATTATCTATTAAATTCGTTGTAGGTTCATTTTGTATGCTTGCATAATAGCCAAGTAAATTTTCTGAGCTATTTATGGAAGTGGATGAAGTCAGCATCATTTCTTCCAATAATTGTGTAAAGATGGAATTGCCATCCGATAACGATTGAACGTTTGATATGTTACCAAATGATTGAATTGCTTGAAGTTCAAGTAACTTCTTCATTGATGATATTTCCAATCCGCTTCAACCCTTCCTATCATTTAAAGCTTTCATAAAGCGGGCGATTTTTTTATCTGCCGCTTGAATAGCGATTTGATTTTCTTCTAAAAAGTTCTGGAAAATTTCTTTTCCTTCGATTTCATTATCTGTTTCATATTCTACCTCATAATCATCACACTGCAAATAGAAAGAGTGGTCAAATACAAGAGTTCCACCTTTGTAATTAATTTCCACACGGTCTGTCGTTAATGAACCGAATAATTTTAATTCTTCAATGGGAATGTTCAATCGATTTAATTGTTCCTTTACTTTGTCGGCAACAAATCCATTTCCTTGAAGCATATTACGAGCTTGCTCCTCAGTAATTTCTTCCGTTGTTTCTAGGTGAATGTTTTCTGCTGTTTTTTCTTTTAATGTGACAACAGTTTTATTTTTTGTTTGGCGAATCCGCAATCCAGAAGATAATGCTTTTAAATGAAATTGGGGAGTATCAAAGTAATGATTCGTTTGACGGACAATCATTTTTTCTTCTACTTGGAATTTTTTTAATAAGTTTTCATATTGTTCTTTTGTTAGTACATTTTTAAATTCAATTTCAAATTGTTGATTCATCATTTTTTCCTTTCTAAATATGTAATTTTCCACATTCTTTTTCTCGAAATGGAGGGGGCTATGTTAAAATATGAAAAGATAAGTGGTGAAGGGAAGTTACATAATGCGAAACCTTTATAAAATAGAGAAATGTCAATACTTACATAACGATTTACACTTTAGTTTAAACGAAAGTCTAAATAGAATACAAATTGAACCTGCTGGACAAGTTCTTGCAGATTCGGATAACCTCGCTTTTATTTATTTAGTTGAAGAGGGGGATGGGTATAGCTACGTACAAATTCCTCAAAAATTTTGGTCAGAACTTGTTCAATTAGTGAAGCTAAACCGTGATCCTTATTTAATGGTGAAAGATGAAAAAATTAAATTAACCAACTTTACGGAAGAATTGCATTCCCTTCTTTTCAATATTGAAGGAAATGATAATTACGGAAATGAGTTTGTTGGTACTGTAGAAAAAATTTTTAAAGAAATTTTAATTGGTGAATAGTAGGTAAACAAAATCATTTGCAAAGCCTAAAAAATGAATCATAAGCCAGAAATAATGCTGTCTTTGCGTTGGGGGGAGTCTTCTATGGTACCATGGGGTACATTTCTAAGTCCGTACAAACAGGCTGTAGATGAATTGAAAATTAAATTAAAAGGGATGCGTTCACAATTTGGAATTACGGGATCAACTTCTCCAATTGAATTTGTGACAGGTCGGGTAAAGCCATTAGCTAGTATATACGATAAAACCCTGGAAAAAGGAATAGCCTTTGAACCTTCTCAACAATTGGCTACCGAATTACAAGATATCGCAGGGCTACGAATTATGTGCCAGTTTGTTGATGATATTTCAACGGTAGTAAATTTAATTCGTCAACGGGATGATTTGAAAGTAATTGAAGAAAAAGACTATATTACACATAGTAAACCGAGCGGCTATCGATCTTATCATATGATTGTGGAGTATCCGGTAGAGACGATAACTGGCAAAGTGGAAGTATTAGCAGAAATTCAAATTCGTACCCTTGCTATGAATTTTTGGGCTTCCATTGAACATTCATTAAACTATAAATATAAGGGAATATTCCCAGAAGAAATTAAATATCGATTACAAAACGCGGCGGAAGCAGCTTTTAAATTAGATGAAGAAATGTCTTCGATTCGTAGTGAAATTCAGGAAGCTCAAGTTTACTTCAGTGAGATTAAAGAAGCAATCAATCCAAAAATACGATCAACTAATGAGGGAAAGGAGCGTGAGTAAATTGAAATTTTCTATTCAATCACGCAGAGATTCTCAATCGAATGAATTAATGGAACTTGCCAAAACGTATTTACAAGATTTTGGACTTGTCTTAGATGATGAAGAGCCGGAAATTGTTATTTCCATTGGTGGAGATGGGACGCTATTGCATGCCTTCCATCGCCATTCCCATCGTCTAAATGAAGTTGCCTTTGTTGGGATTCATACAGGTCATCTTGGTTTTTATGCTGACTGGAAACCGTCAGAGTTAGAGAAATTAGTATTATCAATAGCGAAAAATGAGTTCAATGTTGTGGAATATCCTTTGTTGGAAGTGCAAGTCCATACCCATCACGCCGAAACTGCAAATTATTTAGCTTTAAATGAGGCAACAATCAAATCTCCGGATGTTACGTTAGTAATGGATATTGAACTTAATGGGAATCAATTTGAGCGATTCCGTGGAGATGGCCTTTGTGTTTCAACTCCTTCAGGAAGTACGGCATACAATAAAGCGTTAGGTGGAGCAATTATTCACCCGACTTTGCAAGCATTTCAAATAACGGAAATGGCTTCGATTAATAATCGCGTTTTCCGTACCGTTGGATCTTCCCTTGTGTTACCTGCCCATCATAGTTGCACGTTAAAGCCGGTAAAAGACCAACAATTTACGATGACAATTGATCATATCCATCTCATCCAGGATGATTTAAAATGCGTTACTTTCAAAGTAGCAAACGAAAAAGTACGATTTGCCCGATTCCGTCCATTTCCATTTTGGGAGAGGGTACATGATTCATTCGTGTCGAATGAATAATGAGGAGAACATATGGGAAAAAGATTTCAATTACAATTCCAAGCGGAAGTAGATGGCCAACTTTTGCGGGATGCCATTAGTCGCCAAGGTATTTCTAGAAAAGCTTTAACATCGATTAAATTTAATGGTGGTACGATCCATGTTAACGGTGTGGAGCAAACTGTTCGTTATGTTTTAAAAAAGGGCGATCAAATTACAATTATTTTTCCAGAAGAAAAAGTAAGTAGTGGATTAATTGTAGAATACGGAAAATTGAATATTGTCTATGAAGATGAGGCATTGCTTATTTTAAATAAGCCTCCCTTTATGAATACAATCCCATCTCGGGAACAACCAACAGGTAGTATTGCCAATATGGTGAGTGGTTACTTTGAAGGGCAAGGTATTCCTTCTACTGTACATATTGTTACAAGACTTGACCGAGACACTTCCGGGTTACTGTGCATTGCAAAACATCGCCATATTCATCATTTGATGGGGCTACAACAAAGGAATAAGATGATCAATAAACAATACGAAGCGATGGTCCACGGTCATGTCGTATTAGATGAGCAAATTGTTGAAGCCCCAATCGGACGAAAAGAGACAAGTATTATAGAAAGGGAAGTTCGACATGATGGTCAATATTCCCGAACCGATGTTAAAGTCTTAAAAAGAGGGTATATGAAAAATGGAGAGCCGATTACCCATGTAAGGTTAAAGCTTCATACCGGAAGAACCCATCAAATACGTGTCCATATGGCTTATCTTGGTCATCCTTTAGTTGGAGATGAGCTATATGGAGGAAGTCGAGAGCTGTATAATAGACAAGCCCTTCATTGCGTTTTACTTGAAATGAACCATCCATTAACAGGAGAGAATTTACATTTTTCCAGTGAAATACTTGAATCGATGGCACGGTTATTGAATCATGAAAGTTGAAGATGTTCGAGTACTCGAACATCTTTTATTTTTCTGATGGAATTATAAAAATATTATGATGTTTTAAAAATAGGTTTACGTAGAAGCAAAATCCACCTATTATAATAACTTGAGAGGAGGGGACATGTATGGTAGAGCAACAACAAAATAAAAATGAAGAACTATATAATGTAGAAGAGTTACGTCAATATTTACTGGAAGGTAATATTGAAAGTTTCCGTGAAAGCTTTTTAGAACTTCATCCATATGATCAGGCACAATTTTATGAGAAGGTTGGACCTGACATACGTAAAACAATCTATCAATTCTTGTCTCCTCAAGAAATGGCTTTAATCTTTGAAGCAATTGAATTAGAAGATGAAGAATATGAACAATTTTTAAAAGAAATGGACACTGTATATGGGGCAGAAATGCTTTCTTATATGTATACCGATGATGCGGTGGACGTTTTAAATGAATTAGATGATGAACACCGTGAAAGCTATTTAGAAATTATGGATAGTGAAACGGTTGAAGAAATTAATGAGCTCCTAGCATATGAGGAATATACTGCTGGTGCCATTATGACGAAGGAATACGTTTCGATACTTGAAAATTCCACTGTACGTTCAGCCATGACGGTTCTTCGTAATGAAGCACCGAATGCGGAGACGATTTATTATGTATTTGTTGTGGATGAAAATCATTGTTTAACAGGCGTTATTTCGTTACGTGATTTAATTATTTCCGACGAAGATACGTTAATTAAAGATATTATGAACGAACGTGTTGTCTATGTAAAAGTTTCTGATGACCAAGAAGACATCGCGCAAATTATGAAAGACTATAACTTCCTTGCCATTCCGGTTGTAAATGAGTCAAATAAATTAATAGGGATTATTACAGTCGATGATATTATCGACGTTATCGATGAAGAGGCTTCCGACGATTATTCAAAGCTAGCTGGTGTAACGGATATTGACGATATTGAAGCAAGTCCCTTTAAAGCGGCAACAAAACGATTGCCTTGGCTCATTATGCTACTGTTTTTAGGAATGATAACGGCAACTTTAATGGGTCAGTTTGAAGAAACGTTAGATAAAGTTGCTTTACTCGCTTTATTTATTCCGCTCATTTCCGGTACTTCAGGGAATAGTGGGACACAAGCATTAGCTGTAGCCGTGCGCGGTATAGCAACAGGCGAAATTGATGAAAAAAGTAAAATGAAGATGTTGCTTCGGGAAGTGCTAACAGGATTAATAACAGGAATTGTTTGTGGGTTAATTGTCGTCGGGATTATTTTCGTATGGAAACATACGTTAGTTGTTGGGTTATTAGTAGGGGCGGCTATCAGTTGTTCAATATTAGTTGCTACGATTGCCGGTTCCTTTATTCCATTATTAATTCATAAGCTTGGAGTAGACCCTGCTGTCGCTTCAGGTCCTTTTATCACAACCCTTAATGACGTAACGAGTATATTAATCTACCTAGGATTAGCTACAACATTTTTAGGACAGTTGAGTTAACTTTAACAATGGAGGTGGCGTGATTCACGAAAAATTTCATTTTGCATATTTATAAGTAAAAAAGGATGTGTAAAATGGAAGAACCTTTATTGTTTATTCCAACTCCGCCGTTTTATTATATCGAGTTGGATAAGGAAGAAACGCAACAGTTTTTTGAAGAAAGTACTTCTGTCTATGAAATTTCTCGATCAGAGAAAACAAATTCGGTCATTGCAAAACAGCTTTATTATTTTTGTCAGCCAGTTAGAAAGAAAAGTGGACGTGTTCTCGTATTAAATTTACGAAATAACGAAAAAGTAATTGGTGTGATTGAAGAATTTGATGGCTATCAAGTGAAGATGAAAGTTAATGAAAATGTGGAAGTCATTAATGGAACAGATATTGTATCGATTTCTACAAAATATTAATAAAAGTCGGCAAATCCTATTGGATTTGCCGACTTCTTTTTTTCATGTTAGTCACAAATGTGTAAGTTTGTATCTTTAATACATTGAACTCCTGCAAATGCTGAAAGATCTACTGTTAAACAAGTTTCTGTTTTCTTGAAGTCGCATACGTCTGGGATTAAACATAAAGATAATCCTGTTTCATCTTCATTTAATAAACTTACTTCGTCACCTTCAGACATATCAACTGGAGCAACTACACGTAATGTAGCACAGCAATCAAAGGCATCTTCCACTCTGAAGAATGGTGATGGATGCATTCCACCTAATTTTGATTTATACCATGCAAAGAACGGTAAGCCATTTGTATTTAATAACATGAATACTCGAGTATCTGCTTGTTGTCTTGATGGGAAAGCAAGACCACCTAGTGGTTCTAAGAAGCAGCTTGTGCCACAGCCGTCACAGTCGTCGTTTACTGCTTGATTTTGTATATCTAATATTGTTTTTACAACTTCACAAACACACCCTTCATGATGATGTGATGTGCCACCGATATTATTATTTCTTCCACAACCCATTATCATTTCACCTCACTTTATCATAGCTTCAATCTACAATATGTCATTTTGAAAAGGAAAACCGGGCGATAGTTTATAGGCGTTTAAAATTCCTCACCATTTTTATGAAAAAAATTACCCTTTTACCTAATTGGACGCACTGAATAAATTCGCTTTTTCATGAGCATAATGGGTTAAAAAGGGGGTTGAATTTTGAAAAAATTGGCATCACTTTTATTTGTCCCATTTTTTTTAATCGGATGTTCAAATGAACAAACTATTCAAGTAACAGATTTAGCTGCTGATGAGGAGAAACGAGTTGAAATTGAGGAATCGATACGTAATCAGGAAGAAATATATTCAGCAACGGCTATTTTTGTTAAAGATGAATTATTAGTTTCCATTCAAGTAAATCCTTGGCTCGGATTTAAAGAACAAAAAGTAGAAAAAAGACTTCAAAAGGAAATTGAAGAAAAATACCCCGATTTAAAAGTTCTTGTATCCTCAGATTACAAATTGCATTGGGAATCCCAGAAGCTTTTAGAGGAAGAGAATGAGAAAAAAATGGCGGATGAAATTAAAAAGTTGAAAGATTTAGCAAAGGAGGAAACATAAATGGATCCGCAAGAATATCAACAGTTGGAGCAACAAATGACTCCTCCTACTCCGTACTTTAAAAATGTGCTAAAAGCCTTTTTTGTTGGAGGTATTATTTGTACGATTGGACAAGCAATTACTTATTTATATGTAATCTTTTTTAATTTTACAGAACAAACTGCTGGTAATGCGACAGTAGCAACGATGGTTTTTATAGCTATGATATTAACTGGATTAGGTTTATATCGGAAACTTGGTCAATTTGCAGGGGCTGGTAGTGCAGTACCGGTAACAGGATTCGGTAATGCGGTTATTTCAGCTGCAATCGAAGGGCGAACAGAAGGATTTGTTCTTGGTGTAGGAAGCAATATGTTTAAATTAGCTGGCTCTGTTATTTTATTTGGTGTCGCTTCCGCTTTTTTTGTAGCTCTTATTAAACTTATTTTAGTATCGGTGGGCGTGCTAGAATGGTAATTTTATTCCCATCAAAACCATCAATTCTTGCTTGTGGAGCCGTAGCAGGGCCAGTTGAAAGAAAGAGTGTATTTTATTCATTTTTTGACTCTGTCATTGAAGATGAAAGATGGGGACAAAAGACGAATGAACAAGGTCACTCTCAAATGATTCAAGAAGCTTGTGACATTCTAATGAAAAAAGCCAATATAAACAATTTAGATGTGGATTTCTTTTTAAGTGGAGATTTAGTCAATCAAATGACACCTACCAATTTTGCAGCTCGAGAACTGGCTATTTCCTTTATTGGATTGTTTTCAGCATGTGCTACATCTATCTCTTCTGTTATTATTGCCAGTCTACTTACGGAGCTAGGAGCTTCGGAGCTGGCTATAGCAGGAGCTTCGAGTCAACATAATTCTATTGAACGACAATTTCGTTATCCAATTGATTATGGTGCTCAAAAACCTGCCACTTCTCAATGGACAGTAACGGCAGCAGGTTATGCCCTTGTTGGAAAACATAATCCTAAATATCCTTCGATTGTAGCGGGGACAGTAGGGAAAGTAGTTGACTATGGTGAAGTAAGTCCGTTTCATATGGGAGGAGCAATGGCGCCTGCAGCTTATGACACGATTACTTCCCATTTGAAAAAACGTCATCAAAAAATAACGGATTATGATCTGATCATGACTGGAGATTTAGGGAAGATAGGATTAAAAATTTTAAAAGCGATGTTTGCTCAAACGGGTGCCAAACAGGAAGATTTAGATATATTAAGGGATGCTGGAGCAGAGTTTTACGGTGATGATAAGACGTTTCAAGCTGGAGCTAGTGGCGCTGGGTGTTCAGCATCCGTATTTTTTAGCTATATTGAACAGCAACTTAAAATAGGACGTTATAAAAAAGTATTACTAGTTGCGACAGGCGCTCTACTCTCTCCAATGTCATTTCAACAAGGGGAGACAATACCTTGTACTGCGCATGCAATCGAAATAACGATGGAGTGAGGCGAGAGAAATGCTTTTTTTTAACTTTTTAATTGCATTTATTGTTGGTGGATTCATTTGTGTTATTGGCCAATTATTAATGGATGTTTTCAAATTAACACCCGGCCACACATTATCAATATTAGTTGTAGTAGGTGCCGTTTTAGATGGACTCGGTTTATATGAACCGTTAATCGACTTTGCAGGTGCAGGAGCAACTATTCCGATTACGTCCTTCGGGAATTCCTTAACCCACGGTGCTTTAGCTGAAGCAGAACGGCACGGTTGGGTTGGTGTATTAACAGGAATGTTTGAAGTAACAAGTTCCGGTATAAGTGCTGCAATTGTATTCGGTTTTATTGCAGCGTTAATTTTTAAACCAAAAGGTAAAGCAAATTAGACAAATAACCCTCCTTCTCTTTGTATACCGACATAGTATACAAAGGAGAAAGGAGGGATTTTTTTTGATGTGTCATAAATGTGGAGGGCAAGTAAATCCAACTTATGATTTTAATTATTGTGGTTCCAGTCAAGTAAGTCCTGCATATGATATGGGGGATGGCAAAGGATATAAAGGATCTGCATTTGTATTAATTGTAGTATTATTTATTTTATTAATTATCGTAGGTAAGTGTTATATGTAAGGAGGGGAGTTAAATGCAAAACCCTTTTTTCAAACAAATTGAAAGCAAAACAGGTGTAGATATGGAAGAAATATTTGCACTTGCGAATGCAATTCAACATGCAGACTTTTCCAATGAGAAGCAAGTTCGTAAAATCATTAAAAAAGTAAGCAAGTTAGCAAATAAACCTGTATCGAAAGAATTAGAAGATCGAATTGTAAAATCGATTATGCAAGAAGGTAAATCTTTAGATTTAAGTAAAATTCAAAAAATGTTAGGCTAACGTAAAAGCAGTCACCTACTTCGCCCCCTAATTGTTAGAAGTACTAACAATAAGAGAGGCAAAACAAAAGGTGACTGCTTTTATTTTATCATTTTCTCCATAGCACGATGGGGAATTCCTGCATCTAAAAATTCTGGAGAAGTAACTTCATAATTTAATTTTTCGTAGAATGGAATAGCGTAGCTTTGGGCATTTAACTTAAGTTTTTTCCACCCTTTAGCGATTGCATAATCCTCTACCTTTTTCATAATAAGAAGGCCAAGCTTCTTTCCTCTATATGGTTGTAATACACAAACACGTTCAACCTTTCCAACTTGACTTTCAATTTCGCGAAGTCGAGCTGCTGCAATCGTTTTATCTTCATCATTGACAATGAAGTGGATAGCTGTAGCATCATGTTCATCTAGCTCTAAATGTTCAGGAACACCTTGTTCTTCAACGAAAACTTTTCTTCTAACGGCGAATGCTAATTCCAACTCTTTTTCATTTTCTACTGTTTTTACTTCAAACATAATACTATTTCGCTCCTGTTAGACGGAATGTTTCGTAAGTAGTCCAAGAACCATCTTCTAATTGGTAAACTAGGTGAATTCGGTCAATTGTTTCTTGTTCATCGACACCAACCATTCGTAATTGACCAAAAATATCACCATGTTCTGTTTCAGTTAAATCTTGTGCTATGGTGATATGTGGAATAAAAACATGTTTCGGTTGGCCGATATTTAATTGTTGTTGGATATCTTCATGTAAATTTTTTAATTGCTCTGTTGGTTCTATTTTGAAATAAATAACATTTGTCGTTGGGAAGAAAGAACTGATACGTGATGCATGGATCGCTAAAGGTCCATAATTTTGTGCAATTGAAGCAACAGTTTGAGAAATTCGGTTAATTTCATGATCATCGGCTTCAAAAGCTTCTTTTAACGTAATGTGCGGTGTGATTTTGGAATAATGGGAATCGTATCGTTTTCGATACGTATTAGCTAAATCTTGCAATCTTTTTGACGGAAATGCGACGATACCGTATTTCATAGTTCATTGCCCCCTAAAATTCTAATTTATAAAAGAATTATAACAGATTTCAAATATTTAGACATTTTTTGGGCATAATTATTAACTGAAATTTTCAATTAATGCCCGCTTTAAATCTGGCTTCCAATATTTCCATGTATGGTTGCCTTCGAACTCTTCATAAAAAGTTTTGAACCCTTTTGATAATAATAATTGATGGAGTTTTCGATTAGGTGTTAAAAAATCTTTTATTTGTTTATCGGTTGTTAATACCTTATCTTCTTCTTTACCAATAATATGATAAATGGAAATGGTGTTACTATTTTTCGATTGTTCTACAGTGTTTAAAACGTGTTCATCCACATATGGTGATTGTAATATCGCTTTACTAAATATATTAGGATATTTTATTGCAGCCATTAAAGAAACTGTCGCAGCCATAGAATCTCCAATAAGTCCTCTTGAAGAACCTAACTGATAAGTGGAATATTCTTTATCCAAATAAGGAACTAATTCATGGGCTAAAAATCGTAAGTAGGCCTCATGGTATTTTCCTGTTGGAATATATTTATTTTTCCTATCTTCGACGTTTTTATAAGGGATTCCGACAATTATCATATTTTCGATTTCATAATCATCCAATAATTGATCTGCCAGACGAGTAATCCCTCCTAATTGGAAGTAATCTTTCCCGTCGGATGCGATTAAAATGTTATATTTATTTAGTGGTGTATAGTTTGCAGGCACATAAATTAGTAATTCGATTTCTTCTTGTAATGCGTTACTGAAAAATGGAATATCTTTAATAGTTCCTTTGTTCACGAAGGGGCCCTCCTCTTCAATCGTAAGTGTATCGAAATTGTATCATAAACCAATCACAACGTGTACTATGTTTGTAAGTCATCGAATGGGTTTCTAGTAGAATAATTTACAAAAACAAAAATGGGAATGAGGATGAAAACCATGCATGATAAAAATATTCGAGTACCTTCAAAAGAAGTAACAAAAGCAACGAAGGAAGCGTTAGAAAAACGTGGCGTAAAAGTAGAAGACATAGCTGAAATTGTTTTTAAAATGCAGTCTCCTTATAATGAAGGGTTATTAATAGAACATTGTATCGATTCCGTAGAGCGAGTATTATGTAAACGAGAAGTACAACATTCAGTCTTAGTAGGAATTGAATTAGATATATTAGCTGAAAAGAAATTGCTGTCAGAGCCATTACAATCCATTATCGCTTCTGATGAAGGTCTATTTGGGGTAGATGAAACATTGGCATTAGGTTCGGTGATGACCTATGGTAGTATTGCATTAACAACCTATGGTCATCTAGATAAAAATAAAATTGG
Source organism: Ureibacillus sp. 179-F W5.1 NHS (assembly GCF_045369345.1). NCBI lineage: Bacteria > Bacillati > Bacillota > Bacilli > Caryophanales > Caryophanaceae > Ureibacillus > Ureibacillus sp. 179-F W5.1 NHS. Next base: position 52,833 of record NZ_JBIQFG010000020.1, read on the forward strand.
CATTATAAAAAAACTTGATACGAAAAGCGGTGAAGGTGTACACACCTTTTTAGATGATTTAGTTGCTAGTATTGCCGCATGTGCCGCATCAAGAATCGCCCACCGTACTCGGGATTTAGAGGAAGAGGGAGAAACTTTTGCAGATGTTCCTCCTGTCATATTAGATTCAACCGATAAATCCAATACAGAGATGTAAAGAGATATTTGGACAAAAAATAAAAAACTACATAAATATATACATCATTATTTTGTACATATTTATGTAGATGTATAATGACTATAACAAGTGATTTTTTTGGTCATTTGAAAATTAGCAAAAATGTGAGGAATAGTATGAAACCATCTGATATAAAAACTTTAATTTCGAGTGGGGTAATTATTATAGCGGTCATTTTATATTTACTGTTTAAATAGATGATTGTCATACCAATTTGGACTAGCAATATTAGCCTTAATCTCGCTGGAGAAGTATAGAATTTTTGATATAAAAGAGTTCAGGCCAATCTTTTTTGTCTTTTATTTGGTGAATAAATTTTAATAATAGAAGGAGAAAAAAGATGAAGAAAATATTGCATATAGCAGTAACTTTCTTGCTTGTATCTATATTTTGTTCAACTGCTACTTCAACTGTTAACACGAATGATGCAATATTGATTTATCTCTAATCCCTTATGAAAAAATCATGACGAAGCTTAGTAAAGAATATGGGTACACATGTACATTCAAGAAAAAAATAAAGAAAAATTTTATTATCGTATTTCAAATATGACTCCGAAACAATTTGAAATACTACTAAGGGAACAATATAAAGAATCGCATATAATCGTAAACACTTATGATCGTGCTGAAAACGGTGGCTTTTACCCTACACCAATTCCAAAGGCGGATAAAATAATCCCTGCTGTTCCGTTGAATTAGTTTGGAAAGAACTAGATAAATGAGACAAAGAGTAACGCCCTACTAAGAATCGTATTTATACATTTGATTCTTAGTAGGGCGTTTATTTATAGAACAGTAATACATTAATGTAAATTCATTTATAAAATATAAAGATATACATTTTTAGGGATTTTCCACATCAGAATACAAGGGACAGGTAATGATTAGCTTATTATCGATTGTATTTTCGTTGAATATTACAAATTATCTTGAAAGAAAGCAATTAAATTTATTATTTACGAATTGTGCGACTGTTTTATAGGGATATTTAATTAGATTTTCTGGTTTTAAAAATGGTATACAACTATATAAAGGTCTAAAGTTCTATTTGTTTTTATAAATGAAACTTCCAATATTTTGAATCGTATAAATATTTAAATAAAGGAGGGTGAGATGATGAGAAAAACTTTGGGATTATTATTTTTAAGTATTAGTTTAATTTTGACTCTAATAGCGTGTACAGAAAGTGATGAAGTTAAGTATGAGGCAAAAGCAAGTGATTTTGAAGGGGAAGGGTTTGAAAGGAACAGTCAAAGGATTGTAGTAATTGATGATGAGCTTGTGATTTACGCTGCATATAATAATCCGGAATCTAAAAACAAAACAAGTATCGATAAATTATTAGAGTCTGATGATGCTGTCCCAGGTGAATTTTATGAAAAAAGATATAAAAATGTAGAAATTAAAACTCAACAGGACATGTATTTCATTACTGCTGATGGGTTATCATTAACTTTCAAAAAAACTGGGGAGCGAACTGTTACTGATGAAGAAGGAATGGAATATTATACTGGGAAATATCCAGAAGAATAAATTAATAAATTAATAAATAACGAATAAACAATTGAAAGGAAATATAAAAATAGGTGGAGAGAAGAAAAATGCTCTCTCTACACCTATTTTTTTGATACATATAATTTAATAGAAAGAGGGCTATCCCGCAGTTTATGTTATATGACTTTTGAGAAAATACTCTTATTAATTTAAATTAAATTACAATTATTTCACTTCTGGTTTAATTGAATTACTTTCAAAAGGGCCTTTTAATAAGTACCCATTGTAAGTTCCATACCATAGTCCATTTTTATGCTTCATATAAGATCTAAAATATAGATATCCTGAATATCCACCGGAGCTATACCATATAGCATTTGGGAAGTCTAAATAGTTGGTTCTACTAATTTCAATTTCGTAAAACTTCTGCTCAATTGCTGCTGTAACTTTTGACTTTGGAGTGAAAGTTGTTTCTGTAAGTAGCGTAGAAGCATTAGTACTAATACCAAAAGAACTTGATAGTAATAATAGGGTTCCTACTGTCAAAATGATTTTTTTCATAATTAACCTCCCTCTATAAATGTTGTTGTACCAACGGTTTGAACCATTGATCACGTGTTAAAAAAATATTTTTCGACAAAGGT